>DUVG01000109.1 GCA_012841175.1 Clostridium sp. | reverse complement strand
GGGAAGAATTTTCTAGGGAAGTTCACACTTTATAGAGTATGAATCTCCATAATTTTACTTGCAACCCGAGTATTGTAGAGTAGAGTTTGCACCCGGGGGTAGGGGAATGTAAAATTTGCATTTTTTTTAAAAACAATTATACTTATATTGTATACAAATTTTTTATCCTTTTACAAAACAAAAAATGACAGAACAAAATGTAGATCCAAAAATTGAGGATCAAAATTTAAATGAAAATCAAGCTTCTGAAAAGAAATGATTATGAGGTTTTATGAAATGATTTAATAAATTTACTTCAAAAATTCAGGAAAAAACAAAGAACATTTGAAATCCATTGGATAATGTGGTTTGAAAGGTTACATGAGTTATAGACAAAATAGAAAAGAAAATTGAAGAAGTTTCTGGAGTAGATTTAGATTCTTTGGCTACTATGCCAAAACAAGAAGAGAAAAAATCTGATGAAAAACCTGTTGATGAACTAGAAACTAAAGACGGAACTAAATAGTCATCTATATTATATTGTATTTTCTTGTAATGTAAAGTTTTAATTAAAAAAAGTCCTATAATTTTTGACAAAAAGGACTTTTTTGGTTATAATTGAATTGTTTTATCATATAGGATTTTTTTTAGATTTCCTATTTCGCGATCTTGTTCTATGGATTTTAATTTGAGAATATATGATAAAATCTATTAACTGATTTTACAAGATGGCAAATGTTTTATAAATAACCAATAGAAAATGAATGAAAAAATGTCTTATACTATAGATAGCTATGAATCTATTGATAAAGAAAACGAACTTGCAGAGTTTATTAAATGACAAAAATTGGAAGAAAGCGAGCTTGCTGGTAATGTTATAAAAAGTTTAGATTCAAACAAGTGGTCATCTATTGTTGAAAAAGAACTAATGTCTAATGGAAAATGGTTGACTTATGGAGAAATGAAAAGTAAGCAGTTTTATCCCTTTCTAGTTCAGTCATCCATCGATTTAATTAGTAATAAGTTAGTAGAGTATAGATATATGTTAGAAAATCCTGAGGTTGAAATGAAGTTTGATGAAAACTGAAATCAAACTAGTGATTGAAAAACATTAAAACAAATGTTGTCAGAAAAATGATGAATTGATAATAATTATGGTTGAGGAACTCATAAACTAGTAAGAATAGTTCAAAATATCTTATGAATACATAGTGATGGTCTTGCTGGACCTCAATATTTTGCTAATGTAAAGGCTTTTTTACTGTGAGAATCATTATCTAGATTCGTAGTAAAGTGAGTAGATGGTTATGCTTTTTCTGATGTTAGCGAACGTGTCGCTGTGAAAGAAAAAATTGTTACAGATTTAAAAGAAATACCAACTGCTATTAAAGATTTCAAATATGATAAATATATTTATACTTCTTGATGAGCTAAGTATATTTTTCATAAAGAGGCTTGAAAAGTTGAAAAAGAATCAAAAAATAGAGAAACTGGAGAAGTTACAGTAGAGTTGTTAACCGCTCTACAAGTGAAAAATCAGTTTGGAATTAATATTGAACAAGAACAATCTCTTGATTTAAAAGATTTAAATATCTTCAAAATAGATAGTGAGCCTATGAAATCTATTCTAGAAACTGTTGAACAGAAGAATCTTTGGAAGTGACACCTTCATCCTGTTGGTACTGATATCTCCAAAAACGAAATAGTGTTTGTTTCAACAAATGGTCTAAATGATTATAATAATTACATTACATTTAGATACAACTATGGGACTGGGGAGATTGTAAAAGAAGTAAAATATTTTAATTATGATTTTTTAACTAATAGTTCGGAAATGGATTTGCCGGTATCAAACTTAAAAGATGTTTGGTGAAAAGACCATAAGCTATTTGTCAATCTTGCCACAGAGTATAATAAGGTTTGGAGAGATCACAAGGACACTGGTATGTATAATAAAACCATGAAAGATAAGGCTATAGAAAAGGCATGGCCATGACTGGTAGATTTAATTTGAAACTGGGATGCTAGAGATCTTACAGAGCGAATTACAAATAAAAAAAATTGAAAAGCATATAGAAAACGGGTCAAGGAACAATCTACTTTAGGAAATAAGCATACAACTTTAAAAGACTGGCTAATATACAGATCCATCTTTAGAGAATCAATTCGAGATAAATTAAAACAAGATAGATTAAAAGTTGAGAAGTCTTTATAAACATAAAAGCTATTTAAAAATTTTATGATATAGAAAAAACGGACATTATTGTCCGTTTTTTTACGATATAGTAAATTCTAAAAATTAGCTTTTCTAGTGTTTTTTGTTCATTATACAAATATAGTTTAATAAAATATATTAAAAAGTGCCCTAAAATTTGACAAAATTAATGTTTTTGTTTATAATTGAACTACTAACATATTATTAGAAGTATTTAATACATATTATATATATATGTTAGTATGATATTATTGCGAATTTTAGAGGTTTTTTATTTAAAAGATTATTAAAAATGGATAAAAAAACTTATGTAATTAAAGTTCTTGAACTAATGACTGATTCAATGCCTTTGGCTGATGGACTAATTTATTTAATCAATCAGTATGGTGTAAGTGAAGACCTTTTGAATATATTAATAAAATCTTTTGAGACAAGTTTGAAAGACATGGAAGATGACCAGTTGAAGCTAAAATTAGAAAAAAGTAAAACTTTTTTAGAAGAGCTAAAAATTCAAGAATTTGATGAACAAATTAAAGATAAAGAAGATTTGGATCATTTAGATCAAATGTTAAAAGATATTTAATTTTATTTATTAAACAATATAAAAATGTCTGGAATAGCACAACAACCTAATTGGGAGAATTTTGATAAAAAGTTGTATAATGAAAGTCTTATTGGTGCAGACCAAAAAAAGGCTCAATTAGCAAAAAATTTTGAAGGTATTCAAAAGACGGTTAAAGATAATCCGGAGAATATCAACAGAATTTCTAATGAAACTTTAAAAAATCTAAAAGAGTATATTTCTTTTAACAAAGATTTAGCTTGTGATATGTATATGGATGTATACAGCTCACTACAAAACTCTGATAAATTAGACAGAAAAGATAAAAAGTCATTAGAGAAAATTAAAATTTTAATTGAAGAAGAGATTTCAAAAGAAAAAATTTGAGAACATCAACTCGCACAGGAAATAAATGAAAATTTTTGAGGAGATGAGTTAAAACGATTAAAAAAGTATGGAGAGTCTTTTAATAAAAGCCAGAATATAACTAATTGGTTTCGCCATATTCCCGAAGAATATAAATGAGATAACTCTGAAATAGAAGCACATTGCAAAGATAAATTGTATACTTCTAAACAGTTTGTAAAAAAACTATATGATTTGAATCAATCGAGACAAGATAAAATTGAACAAATTGTGTCAAGAATTGATGTTTCCACATTAGGTGTTGATGTAAGTTGATCTTTTGATGCTGGAAGTCATAATGCACAAAAAATTGTAACATATATAAAAGCACAATGATGAGAAATTATACATGATTATCGGGAGTATCCATCTTTTGTTACAGCAGATGTTAAAAAGAAATGGGAAAATGATATAGAAGTTTCAAAAAAAGAGGAAGAAAATTCAAAAACTGAGTCAGAAAGTGGAAAAGCTTCAGAAGAAGGTGTAGCAGAAACAGAAACAAATGCTGCAGTAGAAGTTGTCAAAGAAACAATTGATCTAATAGATTTTAATGCAAGTAGTATAATAGAAAAAATCGAGGGAACTGAAAAGAATTGGTATAACAATGTATCCAATAAAGCACATATAGAGAAAGCTATCAATGAGATTTCAAAGATAGCCAAAGAAAAGTCAGGTGATAAAGATCTGAAAAACTTAGTTGATTTATTGAAACAATGAAATATAAGAAGATTTCAAATAGCAATATGACTTGATGAGTGAAATGCATGGAATCAAGCTGATGGGAAAATATGAGAACATACTTTAAAGACACTTAATGAGTTTATTAAAAAAAAGGAAGAGGGGAATAATGCAGATGAGGTGCCTAACGAAACTAATAGTGCTTCATCATCAGTTACAAATAGTGCAGAAAGTAGGAATGCCTCAAATACTGCACCAGAAACACCAATAGAATATAGTATAGATTTTATTAAAAACCGTATAAGTAAGGATAAAATGAAAGATTATGTAGAATGTTTTAAAAATAGTAACTTTAAAGATATTTCAAAATTTTTTACGAAATTTATGTCAAATTCAGATATTGATAAAGATGATATAAAAAATTTACAAAAAGACTTACTTAAAGATAAGAGAGGTTTTAATTATAGATGAAAGTGGGGGGAAATGTTTACAACAGGAGATGTTGATGGAATTTTTTGACCAAAGACATTGGCAAAATTAGAAGATTTGTATGAAAAAATGGTGGGTAATCATCCCTCTAATGCTTCCGTGGAGCAGGCACAATCTACTGAATTAAAAGATATCAATATATTTGATTTAACAAAGAGACCTATGACAGAAATACTTGAGACAGTTAAGAGTAAGAGTCTTTCAAATAAAGATCTTCATCCTATTGGTACTAATAATGAAGGTGAAATAATTTTTATTGCAGATAATTCTAGCAGGCATGGTGTTTATGATACCAAAAATGATAGTAGTTGTGTTGTGGTTAATTACGATTACAAAGAAAAAACAGTAAATAACAAGAATATTGATTTTGCTTTTTATTTCTTACTGAATCCATTAGAAATGGATATAAATATCTTTGAATTTAAAAAAATTTGGACAGAAGATCATGTAAAGTTTTCTAATCTTGCCACAGAGTATAATAAGGTTTGGAGAGATCACAAGGACACTGATATGTATAATAAAACCATGAAAGATAAGGCTATAGAAAAGGCATGGCCAAAACTTCCGAGTGTAGTCTGAAGTAAAACTGCTAGAAATATTACAGAGCGAGTTACAAATAGAGAAAACTGAAAAGCATACAGAAGATGGGCGACAGAACAGTCTGGCTTATGAAATAAGCATACAACATTAAGGGATTGGTTGATATATAAGCAATTAAAACAAGATAATTTTATTTAAACAATTTAATATTCCTAAAAAAACAGATTCATAGAATCTGTTTTTTTATCTTGCAATTTTATGCTAAAAATGTATGGTATCATTCAATCTTTTACATATTTTTTTTAGTTTTTTAAATTCTCAGATGAAGCGAAAGTTAAACG
>DUVG01000014.1 GCA_012841175.1 Clostridium sp. | reverse complement strand
TCAAATTTATTTTCAAATTTATTTTCAAATCCAAAACTTAATACAATAAATTCACAACCTGATTGAGACTTTACTTCAAATTTATGAAACTGCCTTGGCTTTATTATAATAATATTGTTAGGACCTATTTCAACAGAACTTCCGGATATTTCAAATACAGCATGTCCTTTTTTTATATAAACCATTTCAAAAAACTCATGCACATTAGGCTCCATATGCCAACTGGTGTCATGAAACCTTTCAATGGATTTTACTATTACAGGTATAAAAGTTGCCGAATCCAGCATACTTTCCCATGCCTTTGGCAAAATATCCTTACTCACTTTTAAACCACTTCCCACTTTACTTATTCCCAAACCTTCTATGAAACCTAGCAATTCCAAACTTATTCTTTCTGTTGTAGGGCATTGCTTCTTTGGTTCTAAATACACCTAAATTTACTTTTTTAGTATCCTCAATAGAATAAAATACCTTTGAATCACAACTTTCTATTATATTAACAGCATCTCCTAACTCTTTACGCTTCATGATAGAGTATATTATTTTCACTTCCCCTGTCTTCCCCTGTGCATCAACAGTGGTAACTCCAAATCCCGCCTCAGATAAACGCTCCTGTATCTCACATTGATCTTTCATAATTATAATTCGAACTACTACCATTCCTATTGCAAGTTTTTCCTCAATAATCATCCCTATTAAAGTTCCCGTTGCAAAACCACCTGCATATGCAATATATGAAAAAATGCTTCCAAGATTTTGCATAACCTGTCCAATAACAATAATCCATATCAAAACTTCAAAAAAACCTAAAATAGGTGCAAGAAATTTTTTCCCCCTTGAAACAAAAATAATTCGTATTGTTCCTATAGAAACATCTAGAATTCTTGCTACAAAAATAAACAAAGGAAGAACTACCAATGCATAAATATCTGAACTAAATACTTCTTTTAAAATAATCACCATCTCCTAATACTATATTAAAACAATATTTATATAAAAGATCTATGTCTCTTTTTTCTAGTACCTATTTACACTTATGTTATACTAAAGCAGCCATTTTATATATTTAAATTTTAAAAACGTTGTGAATGAGTTTTGAAAAAGTTTTATAGATATAGTTTAAAATAGTATTTTAATAAAGTCAACCTACGTAAAATAAACAGCTTAAAGATGAATACAATGGCCTTATGGAAAATTCTTGAAAAGTTTTTTTATAATTAAATACATATTTTTTTATAAATTTTATAAAAAAGTCAAACAAAGCTTTACTATTTGATTAAAAAAAAATATAATTGAGTATATACTGTTTTGATTTTTAGGGAAAATTAGATTTTAATAAATTTACCTTTAAATAAAATAGGACTGGGGATGTTTTTGTGAGAATTTCTGGTATTAGTTACACACAACGTAAAAGGCACATGCCAAAAAAATTAATTTCAATGGTAATAATAATGTTAATATTAGCTGCTATAATTGTATCAATTATTTCTTTTAGAACAGCGTGGTCTTTATCAAAACCTAAAAAAATAGAATTACCTATTTTTTCGGCAAATATTGTTCCTGAATATGACAGCATATCTTTTAGGGATATAAATAATGAGGTTACATTAAAAGGTTGGTTTTTTAATACCCCCAACAGCAATAAAACAATAATTTTAGCCCATGGCTACGGTTCTAATAGACTTCCCTTTAGGGAAAATACAATTAAATTAATTAAAAGTTTTTTAAATGAAGGGTATAATTTTTTAACTTTTGACTTTAGAAACTCTGGAGAGTCTGAAGGAGATACTACTTCTGTAGGCTATTTTGAAAAATATGATTTACTTGGTGCAATTGAATATGCTAAGAAAAGAGGTGCTGATGAAATAGTACTTTTGGGTTTTTCTATGGGAGCCTCAACTAGCATTCTAGTGGCTGCCGAAAGCCAAGATGTGGATGCAGTAATAGCAGATAGTCCTTTTTATGACCTAACTACCTACTTAAATGAAAATCTTAGCGTATGGAGTAAATTGCCCCCTATTTTTAATAAGACCACACTCTTTGCTATGAAACTTCTAACAGGTGTAGACACTAAAGATGTAAGTCCAATAAATGATATCAGTAAAATTTATCCTAGACCTGTGCTTCTCATTCACAGTGAAGACGATGAAATAATCCCTGTAAAACACAGCCACATGTTAAAGGAGGCTTCAGGTGATAATGTAGAACTTTGGGAAACATCTGGTCCAGCCCATATTAGAACTTATAGAGAATATCCTGATGAATATATAAAAAAGGTATTGGACTTTCTTAAAACCAATAATATTGCAGAAGAAGTAGATGACTCTTCATCTACTTCTTCTGATCAATGAAATACGAAGCTGCATTTGTTTCTGAATCTGAACTATAGATATTACTAGCTTTTTTTCCTTGATTTATTTTTTTTATCTTTTCACCTAAATCCCTTAGTACTTCTTTTACTTTTTCGTTATTTTCATTTTCTAACTCACTTATTTCTTGAAGCATTTTTTTTATCTCGCCTGTTACTTCTTGAAGTTCTCTAGCACTTTTTACATTTGATACTTCAAGGTTTTCTAAACTTTTAACATTATACCCTTTTTTAATTTTTTCATAATACATGTGAAATTCTTCATCATTTTTATTTATTTCTTCAATTTTTTTTTGCTTATCATCTACTAATTTCTCAAGTCTGTCTATTTCATCTTCTTCTATTGCTTTTGATTGAGCCTTGGTTAAAAAAAGTATATCTTCAAAACTTTTTTGTTTTTCTCTTGAGATTTCTACAAGTTTTTCAAAGTACTTTTCAATTTGTTGATTTTCCATTGTATGTCTCTCCTATTTAGCCACTTTGGGCTGCCTTATTTTTTTGTCTAGCAATTTTCATTGCCTGTTCCCATGTATTTCTTAAATCTTTTGCCAACATTAAAACTTCTTCAATAATTGAAACTTCCTTTTTTATATTTGCATCTAGAAGCTGTCTGTACATATAATCATATAACAAATCTAACTGCTCTGCAATCTCATAGTTCATATCTAAAGTTCCTCGAAATTCTGTAACTATATTTTGTGCTTTTATTATTGCTGTATTTGCTTTTTCAATTTGATTCTCATTTAAAGCCATCTGTGCCTGCATTAAAAATTTAACAAGTCCATTATACAACATGAGAGTTAACTCTTCACTACTTGCTGTATATACTGAATTTTCTTTATATTGTCCATATGGGTTATTGCTTATCATTTCATGACCCCTCCAAGTTTTGTTTATAAAAATATTTACATACCAAGCTGCTGCATAAACCATGCTGATTGACTTTCCATTTTACTTAGCATCTTTTCCATAGCAGTAAATTTTCTGTAATAAGCTTCCTCCTTCTGATACATAAGCTGAAGCATTTTTTCAATCATAGAATCCTTTGCATTTATTTCCTTGACTATTAAGTTATTAAACTCAGATGCATCTCCCACTATACCCGCCTTTTCAAGCAAAGTACCTTTTCGCCCACTTGAATCTCTAGTAGTTCTTATGTTTTTTTGTAATATATCATATATCCTTTGAGTTAAACCACTTTCATTATACCTTTGGGTAATTTTTTCTCTGTCACCAATAACATTAGTTTCTGAATCTTCAGGTTTATTTGTAAAAAGCTTAACCACTTCATCAAAATTATTGGTAAGGGCTGTCCTTAGCTTTGTTTCATCAAGGATAAGTTTACCCCTTTCATAATACGCACCAGTTGATATTCCTATATCAAAAACACTTATGGATGTTCCTTCAACTTTATCAAACAAAGCTTTTCTCATTTCATTAAGCATTCCAGAGAGTATACCGTCATTACTTAACAATCCTGCCTTGGCTTTTTCCTCCCACTTTTCAATTTCATCTTCTGACATGGCATCCTTTTGTTCTTTTGTAAGTGGTCTGTAGTCTCTGTCCTTTTTTTGGTGTATCAGGCCATTTATTTCATCCAAAATATCATTATAGCTTTCAACCAATCCTTTTATGTTTTCAACTACAGTATCTATATCATTACTAATTTCAAGTGTTACAGTCTCTGTTGTAATTTCATTTAAAGAAAATCTAACCCCGTCAATGGTAAATTGGTTGCT
>DUVG01000013.1 GCA_012841175.1 Clostridium sp. | reverse complement strand
CAACAGGTATAACTCCTATAGGCTGTGATTGCTGTTTATTTTTATCAGCAGATACATATCCCCTGCCTCTGTCTATTGTCATTTCCATATACAGCCTGCCTTCACCAGTGAGAGTTGCAATTTTGTGCTCTGGATTTAAGATTTCCACATCAGCATCTGCTTTGATATCTGCTGCTGTTACTTCTCCTTCACCATCAGCATCAATATAAACAACTTTTGGACCTTCACTGTGTATATCCAGTGACAATCCCTTAATATTAAGAATTATTTCTGTTACATCTTCAACTACACCGGGAATAGTTGAAAATTCATGTAATACTCCATCCATTTTTATTGACGTTACAGCTACACCGGGCAAAGATGAAAGTAATATTCTTCTTAGTGAATTACCAAGAGTTATACCATATCCTCTTTCCAATGGTTCTACCACAAACTTGCCATACACGTTATCTTCACTAGTTATTACATTTTCAATTCTCGGCTTTTCAATTTCTATCATCAAAAACCCTCCCTTTTAATAACTATTTGATTTTTTTTGAGGGCAACTGATTCAAAATTCTCTAATCTTTATATAATATAGCTTTAAACTTTCATCTCTGGCATAGATCCTCAGTTGCTGAACCAAACAAATACACTTTAAAATATGTTTATACTTATTTGGAGTATAACTCAACTATAAGGCTTTCTTTTATTGGTAAGTCTATATCTTCCCTTGAAGGAAGAGCAACTACTTTACCAGTTAAATTATCTGCATCGTACTCAATCCATTGAGTAGCCGGTTTAGAAGCTGCTAATTCTGCATTATCTTTAATTTTAGAAGAACTTCTGCTTTTTTCTCTTACAGAAATAACATCTCCAACCTTGACTAGATAAGATGGTATATTTACCTTTCTGCCGTTTACAGCAAAGTGACCGTGTCTAACCAATTGTCTAGCTTCTTTTCTTGACACTCCAAGTCCCATTCTATAAACAACATTATCAAGTCTTAGTTCAAGTATCTGAAGTAGATTTTCCCCAGTAATTCCTTCTTTTTTAACAGCCATGTTAAAGTATTTTCTAAACTGACTTTCTAAGACACCATAATATCTTCTTGCTTTTTGTTTTTCTCTAAGCTGTAAACCGTACTCAGATAGCTTTTTTCTACCCTGTCCGTGCTGTCCAGGAGCATATGGTCTTCTTGAAATAGCACATTTATTTGTAGTGCATCTTTCCCCTTTCAGGTAAAGCTTTTCACCTTCCCTGCGACAGAGTCTGCAAGATGCATCGGTATATCTTGCCATTTATTCTTACACCTCCAGCAATTTTTATTAAAATATATATAAGAGCAACTACACTGCAACATAAAATAAGGCAGGCTTACACCCTTCTTCTTTTAGGTGGTCTACACCCATTATGAGGAATAGGAGTTACGTCTTTAATAAGACTAACTTCAAGTCCCGCAGCCTGAAGTGCTCTTATAGCAGCTTCTCTTCCTGATCCTGGACCCTTTACATATACTTCTACAGTTTTTAGGCCATGTTCCATTGCTGCCTTTGCAGCAGTTTCAGCCGCCATTTGAGCCGCATATGGAGTGCTTTTTCTTGAACCTCTAAAACCAAGCCCTCCCGCACTAGACCATGAAAGTGCATTACCTGCAACATCAGTTAAGGTAACTATTGTATTATTAAATGTAGAACGAATGTGTGCTGCACCACGCTCTATATTTTTTCTTTCTCTTCTCTTTCTAGTGGTTCTTCTTCCACCAGATGCTTTAGCTGCCATTAAACCGTTAACCTCCTTTTACTATTTTTTTCTTTGAACTCCAATTGTTCTCTTTGGACCTTTTCTTGTCCTAGCATTGGTTTTTGTCCTTTGACCTCTTAAAGGCAATCCCATTTTATGCCTTCTTCCTCTGTAGCATCCAATTTCCATTAATCTTTTTATGTTAAGTGCTACTTCTCTTCTAAGGTCTCCCTCAACAGTATAATTCTTATCTATAACTTCTCTAAGTTTATTAACTTCATCATCTGTCAAATCTCTTATTCTTGTATCTGGATTAACCCCGGTTTCTGCTACTATCCTTCTTGCAAGGCTTCTTCCAATACCAAAGATGTAGGTCAATCCAATTTCTACCCTTTTCTCTCTAGGTAAGTCAACTCCGGCAATACGTGCCATCTTCTTTAACACCTCCACTAAAATTACTGTTTGATAACTTCTATATTAACTTTTAATTTATAAAATAAACACCCCAGGACATAGGTAAATATATAAATTTTATTACCTACGCAGCCGCTCCTGTATGTTATTTTTATTTTATAGTCATTTTAACCTCTGTTTTAGCCTTGTCTTTGTTTGTGCCTAGGATTTTGACATATAACCATTACTCTGCCTTTTCTTCTAATGATTTTACACTTTTCGCATATAACCTT
The DNA here is from genome assembly GCA_012841175.1 of Clostridium sp. GTDB lineage: Bacteria > Bacillota > Clostridia > Acetivibrionales > Acetivibrionaceae > Herbivorax. The sequence continues at coordinate 4,083 of DUVG01000013.1, read as the reverse complement.
TACAGATGGTTTTACCTTCATTATTATTACCTCCTTAAATTACTTAGCCCTCCATGTTATTCTACCTCGAGTCAGGTCATAAGGAGAAAGTTCAACAGTAACCTTATCCCCAGGTAAAATTCTAATAAAATTCATTCTGAGCTTCCCCGAAATATGAGCTAAAACCTTATGCCCATTATCCAATTCAACCTCAAACATTGCATTTGGCAATGCCTCTACAACTTTTCCTTCAACTTCAATTACATCTTCTTTAGACAAGATTAAAACCCCTCCTTATTTCTATTCTCAAATACCATCCACCCAAAAAGACTTAAATATCACATTCTTTAATTTCCAACTGTGCTAAGGCCTTTCGGATTTCTGAATTTGAAATCCTATCTCCAGTCTTTAGCTTTTCTTTCAAAGGTAAAATAACTTTTTCAGTAACTTTTATATGCTTTGTTTTCTTTTTCTTTGCCTTTTCAATTCGTCTTAAGTCACCATCTGAAACCAAAACATGTTTATCATCTATTTTTCCTATAACAATAAATACTTTCCCTGTGTCTCTTCCTGCAATTGAATATACTACCTGGCCTAAGTCAACATCCATTACATCACCTCTATTAAATCCCTGAACTGGTTTTTATGCCATAACCTAGTCAAGAATAGTCAATATTAAAGGACCTTCTTCAGTAATGGCAATGGTATTCTCATAATGTGCTGATAATTTTTTGTCAAGAGTAACCACCGTCCATCCATTGTCTAAGACTTTAACTTCATGACTTCCCTCATTTACCATTGGTTCGATGGCAAGGGTCATTCCTTCCTCCAACCTAGCTCTTTGGAATCTACAGCGATAATTTGGTACCTGTGGCTCTTCATGCATTTCTCTTCCAATGCCATGACCTACAAATTCACGCACAACAGAATATCCCGCTCCTACCACACAGTCTTCAATTGCTCCGGAAATATCAATTATCCTATTTCCAACTACTGCTTTCTTGATTCCTTCAAAAAAACTTCTTTCTGTAACTTCAATAAGTCTTTGGGACTCCGATGATATATTCCCTACAGGAAAAGTCCTTGCTGCATCTCCATGAAACCCATTTATATAGGCACCAACATCAACACTTATAATATCGCCATCTTTTAGTTCTCTTAAACCCGGTATTCCATGAACTACCTCATTATTTATTGATGCACAAATACTTCCTGGGAAATCATCAATGTCAAAATAGGCAGCTTTATATCCTTTAAAGGAAGGTATTGCCCCTTTACTCCTAATGGCTTCCTCAGCAATTCTATCAAGCTCAATAGTTGTAATTCCAGGGCTAATATTTTCTTCAATTTTTTTAAGAACTAAAGCTACTATTTCACCAGCAACTCTCATGAGGTCTATTTCATTTTTTGTTTTTTTTATTATCATCAAAATTCACCCAAAGCTTTAATTACTTCATTAGTTGTATCCTCTATTTTTTCTCTTCCTTTAACTGTAACAAGTTTTCCTTTTTTAGTGTAATACTCAATTAAAGGTTCTGTCTGCTTATGATAGGTTTCAAGTCTTTGCCTAACAATTTCTTCCTTGTCATCTTCCCTTTGTATAACATTTGCATTACAATTGTCACATATATCTTTTTCCTTTGTAGGCTTATATTCTGTATGGTAGCTTGCTCCACATTTTGAACAAACCCTTCTTCCAGACATTCTACTTACTATTTCATCACCTGGAACATGTATGTTTAACACTTTGTCAAGTTTAACATTCATGTTTTCTAAAATAGCATCTAATTTTTCTGCCTGCTCAATTGTCCTTGGAAATCCATCTAAAATAAAGCCTTTCTGACAATCTGGCTGTAAAAGCCTGTCTTTAACTATCCCTATTGTTACATCATCTGGAACTAACAGCCCCTTATCAATATATTCTTTCGCTTTTTTTCCAAGGTCTGTACCATTTTTGATATTACTTCTAAATATATCTCCAGTGGAGATATGAGGAACGTCGTGGATTTTTGCTAAATTTACTGCCTGTGTTCCTTTGCCCGCTCCTGGGGCACCTAATATAATTAGTCTCATAATATCCTCCAAGTTTTGACATAACTACTAGTATTACTATTCTAAAAATCCTTTGTAATGCCTCATTATCATTTGTGACTCTACCTGCTTCACAGTTTCTAGGGCAACCCCCACCATAATCATTACACTAGCTCCAGCGATCCAAACACCCTGCAATTTTGTTAAAGTTCCAAGAAGAGATGGAACTAACTGCATTGCTGCAATAAATACTGCTGAAAACCAAGTTATTCTATTTACAACTTTAAAAATATAATCTGAAGTTGGTTTCCCAGGTCTTATTCCTGGTATAAATCCACCATTCTTCTTCATGTTATTTGCAAGTTCAATAGGATTAAACTGTATAAAAGTATAGAAGAATGTGAAAAACATTATCAAAATACCAGTAAATATGGATACCCAAGTCTTTTCTGGAAATTTTCCAAAGTAAACTGCAACTGGATGTGTAGAGTTCGCCCAGAAGAACCCAACTATTGTAGGAGGAAGCATAACAAATGATGATGCAAATATTATTGGTATAACTCCAGCCATATTTACCTTAATTGGTATATGTGTGCTTTGCCCACCATACATTTTTCTTCCTACAACTCTTTTTGCATATTGAACTGGAATTCTTCTCTCAGCCTCTTGAACCCATACAACAGCTGTTACTACAGCTAAAAATACAACTACAATTGCAGCTATTCCCACATAAAGCATTATTCCTGTGCCTATCATGTCTCTTTGAGCCATTAATGCACTATATGCTGCAGGTCCTTGTGAAAGAATACCTGCAAAAATTATAAGTGAAATCCCATTTCCTATGCCGTTCTCTGTTATCTGTTCTCCTAGCCACATTAAAAATGATGTTCCTGCTGTAAAAGTCAATGTTATTACTATAAAAGAAAATACTCCTGTTGTCATTACAGCACCACGTAATCCAAAATAAAAACCTGTTGCTTGCAAAAATGCTAAAACTACAGTTCCATATCTTGTATACTGTGCCATTATCTTTTTTCCTTCTTCGCCTTCTTTTGCAAGCTGTTCAAGTTTTGGAATTGCAACAGCTAATAGATTCATAATAATAGAAGCAGTAATATATGGTGTTATTCCAAGTGCAAATATAGTTGCTCTTTTTAGTGCACCTCCACCAATAATATTTGCAAAGTTAAATATGGAGGCCCCACTTATTAACTCTTTAAGAGCATCAGGATTTAATCCAGGTACGGGTATAGCAGCACCTATCCTGAAAATCAACAGCATAAGTAGAGTAAATAGTATTCTTTTACGCAAGTCTGCTATTTTCCAGGCATTCCTCATGGTCTCTATTATTGCTCCCATACTATATCACCTCGACCTTTCCTCCTGCAGCTTCAATTTTTTCAGAAGCTGTTTTGGTAAATTTCGTAGCCTTAACAGTAAGTTTTTTCTTTAAGTCTCCATCACCTAAAATTTTAACACCGTCTATCACTTTGTTTACTAAACCTTTTTCTCTTAATGAACTTTCATCAACAACAGTTCCGTCATCAAATATATTTAAATCCGAAACATTTACCACTGAATAAACTTTTGCAAATATATTGTTAAAACCTCTCTTCGGAACTCTTCTATAAAGAGGCATTTGTCCACCCTCGAATCCAATTCTTACTCCACCACCTGAGCGAGAATTCTGACCACCATGACCTCTTCCTGCTGTCTTTCCATTTCCAGAGCCGTGACCTCTTCCTTTTCTCTTAGGCAGCTTTTTAGATCCTTTATCAGGCTGTAATTCAAATAGCTTCATTGATTACACCTCCCTTTATATTTCTTCCACAGCTAATACATGTTCAACTTTCTTTATCATACCTCTAATTTGAGGCTTATCCTTTTGCTCCACGAAAGCACCAATTTTTCTTAACCCTAAAGCTTCTAAAGTTGCTAATTGAGGTTTTTTTAACTTACTGGTACTTCTTACTAAAGTTATCTTGAGTTTTGCCACCAAAGTCCCCTCCTAACCTAATACTTCTTCAACAGTTTTATTACGAAGTTTAGCAACCTCTTCGACAGTTTTTAGCT
>DUVG01000108.1 GCA_012841175.1 Clostridium sp. | reverse complement strand
CTTGCTATTGAAGTATTAAATAAGGCAATATATTATTTAGCTGCCGGTACAGGTTCTTTAATAAATATATTTAATCCAGAAATGGTGGTATTCGGCGGAGGTGTAATAGAATCTTTAGATTATTATATTATGCCAATTCTAAAGGAATACATAAAAAAATTTATACTTCCTGGTATGCTTGAAGGAATTGAGATTGTAGAAAGTGTCCTAGGAGACCATTCTATAATATATGGTGCCCTTGCATTAGCTAAAGAAGGGGAATTAGGTTAAATATTAAGTAAAGGTGTTTTTTATTATGTTGGCAACTAAAATAGGTATTTTAGGTGGAACATTTAATCCTATTCATAATGGACATTTAATAATGGCAGAAGAAATACGAGAAATTTTTAAACTGGACAAGATATTATTTATACCTTCAGGGAATCCACCTCATAAAAGCAGTAAAGAAGTTATTGACAAAGAACATAGATTTAACATGGTTTCTGAAGCTATAGAGGGGAATGATTTTTTTGATAAGTCTAGAATTGAAGTGGAAAGAGAAGGTTATACTTATACAATTGATACTTTAAAAAAATTAAGAACATCACAAAAAGAGGATGTTTTATTGTACTATATAGTAGGTGCTGATGTTTTATATGATTTATCAAATTGGAAAGATTATGAGTTGGTATTTAAAGAGTGTGAATTTATTGCAGCACTAAGGCCTGGTAGTGAAATAGGAGATTTTAAAGAGTATATAGAATATTTAAAAACTAAATATCAGGCTAAAATAAAAAAAGCAGATATTACATTAATAGACATTTCTTCTACTAAAATAAGAAAAAGAGTGAAGGAAGGAAGGTCTATAAAGTATTTAGTTCCAGAAAGTGTGGAAAACTATATTAAGAAAAATAAACTGTATCTAGAATAGTATATGTTGTAAAAATAGTATATATTAGAAGTATATGTTGTATAGATTTAAATGCTAATTTGGTATTAGGTTTTAAATTGATTATAAATGCGAGGGAAAAAAATGACCAGAGAAGAAATGAAGATTAAGCTTAAAGACAGTATTACAAAAAAGCGGTTTATTCATTCGATAAATGTGATGGAACTTGCAGCTGAACTTGCATTAGCTCACGGAATAGATCAGGAAAAGACTGCTATTGCAGCGCTTTTACATGATTGTGCAAAAAATATTGAAGCTGATGAAATGTTAAGATTGTGTGAGGAATTTGAAATAGATGTTAATGATGTAGAGAAACTTCAGCCAAAGCTGCTTCATGGAAAAGTAGGGGCAGTTTTAGCAACAAAAGAATATGGTGTTGACGATGAGGAAATTTTAGATGCAATAAGGCACCATACCCTTGGCAGGGAAAACATGACCACCATGGATAAGATAGTTTTTATTGCCGATTATGTTGAACCAGGCAGAAATTTTGAAGGGATTGAAGAACTTAGAGAACTTGCCTTTACCGACCTTGATAAGACTATGGTTATTTCACTTGATAATATTATAAAACACATTATATCTAAAGGAGTTTTAATTCATCCAGTGGCAATACTAGCAAGAAACGATATGATTAAAAAGAGAATGGCAGAATAACATGTTTGTTTACAGGGGTAGTTGCCATATGGTATAATTTGAAACGTAAAAGATACTTATTAAGAAAGGACGGTTTGAATTGTGGAACCTGATAAGATAGCAAAGAAAATAGCTGATGTATTAGAAGATAAAAAGGCAAAAGATATAAGAATTGTAGATATAAAAGAGCTTTCTACATTAGCTGATTATTTTGTTTTATCCAGTGGAACATCTGTTACACATATAAAAATGCTTTCCGATGAAGTGGAAAAGAGAATGGAAGAAGAAAATGTAAAAATTCTACATAGAGAAGGCTACAATAGTGCCAGGTGGATATTGATAGATTATGGCAGCGTGGTTGTTCACATTTTCCATGAAGAAGATAGAGATTTTTATAATCTTGAAAGATTGTGGTCGGATGGCATAAAAGAACACAGGTAAAAATAGAGGTGGAGGTATTTTTATGCATTATAATTTTAGTGAAATCGAAAAAAAATGGCAAAAAAAATGGGAAGAGAATAAATCATTTTCTGCAATAAAAGATGATAACAAAGAAAAGTATTATGTTCTTGAAATGTTTCCTTACCCATCAGGTAATCTTCATATGGGGCATGTGAGAAATTATTCCATTGGGGATGTTGTAGCTAGATTTAAAAAGATGAATGGTTACAATGTATTGCATCCAATGGGTTGGGATTCCTTTGGATTGCCAGCTGAAAATGCAGCTATAAAAAGAAATATTCACCCAAATGAGTGGACATGGTCAAATATAGATAATATGAGAAGACAGCTAAAAGAACTTGGAATGGGATATGATTGGGACAGGGAAGTTGCTACTTGCCATCCTGATTATTATAAATGGACACAGTGGATGT
>DUVG01000107.1 GCA_012841175.1 Clostridium sp. | reverse complement strand
CTTCTGTAAGTTTAGCTCCCTCAAGTATAAAATGCACTCTGTCCATATTTCCAAAATAAGCTACATTCTTAATATTTGCCTTTGTAACATATATATCTAATCTTGTCTTTAACTCTTCTGCCCTATATTGTGCACCTGCAGGTACTTCAATAACCACTCTTGCAATTCTCTCTTCAAATTGTGCATACCTTATACTATTTATATAATTGCTATTAACATTAATTATCTGTTGGTCTTTTTCTGCACAGGCATTAGGTATGTCTATTACAATTCTTTCAGGATTTGAAAGCTTAGATATCCTATAATCTTCATAGCCTTTACTAAATCCTATCATAACTTTATTGTATCCTTGATCCCTTTCATAAACTACACTTATTTTGTTTGTCAGGTAGGAATCATCATCTTCATCAAAATCCCAAATAAAATCTTTTTCTTCTTCTTTATTTTCTTCCACTTCCTCGTCTATATCCTCTGTATCTTCTTCTATGTCTTCTTCTATATCTTCTTGTATATCCTCTTGTATATCCTCTTCTACATCTTCTTCTACATCCCTAGCATCAACTTCCATAACTTTTAATATAAGTCTGCCAGTTTCTTCACTTATGGTATAATTAGAAGCACTATTAAGATTAATAAAAGTTCTAGCAACTTTATCATTGTAAGATACATAACTTATGTCCTCAATTAAATCGCTTTTTACATCAATAACCTGTTCTTTAATAGGTCCTAAAGCATCTGGAATTTCAACAATAATTCTGTTATTTTCTAATTCCTTAAAAACACTGTAGTTTTTGTATTCATTTACATTAAACTCAATCTCTTCAAAATTACCTCTATCAAAGTGGTTAACCATTAATAAATTTTTCATTTCTTCATTTCCTCTATTGCTATCTCCTCTAGTTGCAGGAGGAATATCCAACTCCAGCTCCCCTGTAATAGGTGTACTAGATACGCATACCGCAAGCTGTCCATGATTTTCTATAATTTTATAATAAGGCTTTGCAGCTGTGTCTATAACAACTCTTCCTATATTGTCTTCTGGTTTACCACATCTTACAGATTGAATAAGAGTGCCTTTTATTTCTGTTCTTGCAAGACTATCATCTATAATAGCATTTGGTATATCTATTACAATTCTATCTGGAGATTCTAAAACAAAGTCTTGATACCCTTTATATTCTTCTATGGGTATTAGTACCAACTCATAATCAGACTTATTTATATAAAGTATGTCCAATTTATTTTTCTTGCCTAAATTTTTGTCTTCATAAGGACTAACATTTAGTATCAAATTATTTTCATTTTCCATTACAGAATATTGAGAATGACCTTTTAAATCCAAAACTACTCTCGCTGTTCCAACATCAAACTGCTGAGAACTTATTGCTTCTATTAAGTGGCTGTTTGGTTTTATATTTTTCTTAGAACTAGAAATTTTAGTATTAGGAAAATCAACCACTATTCTTTCAGGGTCGGAAACTCTCTGAATTCTATAATCGGTATTTTTATCTAAAGACATTGTCACACTGTCACGTTCATTTATTCTTATATGTTTTACGTTTTCTAAATTTGCAAGATTTTCTAAATCATAGCTATCTATCGAGATTTCCTTTTTATCATTATCAAATCCCACATTCATATTAAGTTGTTCCCCTACAAAACGTAATGGAACCATAGTTCTGTCATTTATTATCTTAGCAGGCACTTCCATTTCTACCTTCTTGCCGTTAACATTAGCAAAATCACTGTCTATAGTTAATTCAACATCGGTACCCTTATATGACACTAAAACTTTTCTCTCTTTATTATCCCAATATACTTTTGCTCCAAGACTTTCAAATATTGCTCTTACAGGAACTAAAGAACGATCATTAATTATTATAGGAGGCATGTCAGAATCAATTGCTTCACCATTAACCTTCAAGCTGTAGATATTTCCTAAGTACTTATGTACTGCCCCATCATAAGTTAAATAAAGTTCACTTGCAAAAACCCCTAAAGGAGTTAAAATTAAAGCTATGCTTATTAAGTAAGCATACAATACTTTCTTGGACATAAATTCGACCTCCTGATTATTATCTTTTGTAATTTTGTCAAAAATTTGAAGTACATTTTTAAAGTATTGGCATTCTCCCTTATTTAGTTCGACGAAATTTCAAATTTTCCTGTAATAAATTTTGTTCTTAATATAGTTGTAAAAGAATTGTAATGTAGAACTTTAAGAAAAATAATCTGTTTAGATTAGTGCTAGCCCCTGGCACACATAATAAAAAAGCCTAATTAAATCAGGCTTTTATCATTTATTAAAATTCAGTATGTAAAAATATATTTAATGAAAGGTTCAGCTATAATCTATAAGGTTATACCAACAGCATTTACTAGGAAGTTTAACTTTTCTCCATTTAAATTTTTATTAATGTCTATTCCATCTATATCTAGTAATCCTACTGTATATACAGGCACTTGCAACACTTGTTCCATATATTCGCTTAATCCTTTAAGCATTGACCCACCACCAATTATAAAAATCTTTCCTACCTTTACTCCATAACATCTAGCTTCATAAAAAGTTAAACACATATATATCTGGTTTAAAAGTTTATCTACCACTTCTTTAAGAACTTTATATACCTTTACATGTTCTTCATTTGTAGTATGTGGAGGTGGAATGCTAATACCGTACATCTTTTTTAATCTCTCTGCTTCAATTATGGATTTGAAAGCATTTTTTGCAATTGCATCGTCTAAATTTGTACTACCAGTAAGTATTACCTTATTAAACTCTAATATTTTATTTCTCAATATATTTATTATGGTAGTCTCTGAACCAAAATCTATAACAGCAAAAGCGTCTTTATTAAGTTGTTTTCTGTTTGGATTCATAAATTTTATGTTGTCAATGTTAACTTTTATGTCTCTATTGAAAAACTTTGCAGTACTATTAGCTGGGATGTCAACAGAGATTGGTTTTAAACCTAATTCAAATAGTACATCTATGTAACTGTTTATTATGTTTTTTCTAACAGCAGTTACAAATACCTTCACCATCTCTTTACCGTTTTCATTGAGTTCTTGTAAAACCTTGTAGTCTATTTTGTGTTCATTTGGGTTTATAGGCATTTGGTCAGCAATAGTTTCTGAAACAACAGTATCAAAATCTTTCCCCTTAACTTTCTCAACGAGGAAAACTCTGGATATAATACTCGTTCCAGACATAACAATCTTAGATTTTTTAACTTTCATCTTGTTTTCTCGAATTATTCTGCTTATCTCACTTGATACAGCATCTACATTCTTAATTACGCCGTTTTTGATACAGTTCATTGGTGTAGGTGCAATACCAAAGTTCTTAATATAAACTTCATTGTTTCTGTTTACTGCTACCTCTACAACTTTGATATTCCTGAATCCTACATCAATGCTGAGATAATTGTTTTTGAAAAATGGAAACAACATACATCATTAACTCCCTTACACATAATAAACTACACACCACGTCGTTTACTTCTAATCTTATAATTATACATTAACACAATTATGAAAAAAAATCAATAATTTTGTATTAATTATCCAAGTGACACTATTACATTTTTCCTATATTAAAAATTATATGTTTACCTCAATTATATCATCATTTTACAACTTAAAAAAGAGCAAAAATTAACATTAGAACTAAACTTAAAAAGCATGTTTGTTATTCTTTTGTATTTCGTAGATAAAAAAACACTGTGTATTTATGTTAAGGAAAAAATTTATGTCTACATATATAATATATATTATTATACAAAAAAGCTAGGGTTTTTATAAATTTTTTTTATTTTTTTAAAGAATTTATATAGCATTTTTCTCTAAAGCCTGTCTTCTGTAGTCTTTTACTTTAAAAATACAGGTTTTAAAATTCTAAAAATATTTCCCAATACCATTATACTTATACTTTTTAACAATTATACATTAATCATTTAATTTGTAATAAATTAAAATGTACTAATAAAATCACTCATACTTTAATCCAAAATGATCATATGCTAATTTTGTGGCCATTCTTCCCCTGGGTGTTTTGTTTATAAATCCCTTTTGCATAAGAAAAGGTTCATAAACATCTTCTATAGTTTCCGCCTCTTCTCCTATGGTGGCTGCTAAAGTATCAAGACCTACAGGTCCACCTGCAAACTTATCTATTATACTCATTAGTAAATTCCTGTCCACTTCATCTAACCCTATTGAGTCTATCCCTAAAGCCTCAAGGCTGGTTTGTGCAATTTCCTTTGTAATAACTCCATCCCCTTTTACCTGGGCAAAATCCCTCACCCTTTTTAAAATTCTATTTGCAATTCTAGGAGTCCCCCTTGAACGCTTTGCTATTTCATAAGACGCTTCTTCTTCTATCCCTATATTTAAAATATTTGAAGACCTGCGAACTATTAAGTCAAGTTCTTTTTCATTATATATATCAAGTTTGCTTATTACTCCAAATCTATCACGCAAAGGAGATGTAAGCATTCCTGCCCTTGTAGTTGCACCTATTAAAGTGAATTTAGGAAGATCAAGCCTTATAGAACGGGCACTAGGTCCTTTTCCAATAATTATGT
>DUVG01000106.1 GCA_012841175.1 Clostridium sp. | reverse complement strand
TATTTTTAATTTTTGCCGCATTTATTTCAATTAGATTTTTATCCATTTTCCAAAGAGCTTTTTCTAAATCTTCTATATAATCAGCCATGTTTTTTTCTTTTATATAGCTTGTCCAAAGTTTCTCTTTATCACAAACTTGTTGGCTTATTTTAGCTGTATTTTTCTCATTTTTTTGTATATTAAAAATATCATTTATAATAGAAAACAGTTCTTCAAATTTAATAGGTTTTGCTATATAACTGTCCATCCCAGATAAAAGAAATTTTTCCCTGTCACCTTTTAAGGCATGTGCAGTAATTGCTATTATAGGAACATGTTCATATGTTCCATTTTCCATTTCTCTTATCCTCTTTGTGGTTTCTATACCATCCATTTCAGGCATCTGTATATCCATTAAAATCAAATCAAATTTTTTCTCTTTAATTAAGTTTAAAGCTTCAACTCCGTTATTTGCAGTACTAACTAAATGTCCTTCACCTTTTATAGCTTTTGATAAAACCATTTGATTTACTTCATCATCTTCAACAATAAGTACTTTAAGCTTTCTATTTAGCTTGTTTTTATCCTCATATTTGTAATATTTCTTCTTATATTCCCTAACATTTTGGTTAACCAACTCACATGTAAAATAAAAAATACTTCCTCTTCCGGGCTCACTCTCAAGCCATATGTCTCCTTCCATCATTTCAACAATTCTTTTAGATATTACAAGCCCTAAGCCTGTACCTCCATATTTTCTAGTAATAGAACCATCCACTTGGCTAAAGCTTATAAAAAGTTTTTTAACATCTTCTTTTGAAATTCCAATACCTGTGTCTGAAACTGCAAATCTTAATTTAATTTTATTTTCAAGATCTTCTAACACATCAACTGTAATTAAAATTTCTCCATCATCGGTGAACTTTACAGCATTAGACAACAAATTATTTAGTACTTGCGAAAGTTTATTAGGATCTCCAAATAAATTTTGGGGTAAATTCTTATCCACTCTATAACTAAATTCAAGACCTTTTTCTTTTGCTTTTACCATATGTGCCTTACATACATCATCTAAAAGATTAATAATGTTAAATCGAATACTTTCTAAAGTCATTTTTCCAGCTTCTATCTTAGAATAATCTAAAATATCATTTATCACATTTAAAAGCATGTGGGCACAAGAATTAATTATACTAATATTTTCTTTTTGTTCTTCATCAAGATTGGTATCTAAAGTTAATTTTGTCATTCCTATAATTCCATTTAAAGGTGTACGGATTTCATGACTCATATTTGCTAAAAACTCACTTTTAGCTTTGTTTGCAGCTTCTGCATCTTCCTTTGCCCTCTTTATTTCCCATTCCATTTTCTTTTTGTTAGTAATATTATCAAATGTAATTAATACTAATTCTTCCCCATCTATAACTAAAGGAACAGCATTTAATCTCAACCACAGCTTTTTTTTCTCTGATTTTATCAAAAATAACTGTTCTACCTCAACCCCATAAACGGCTTCACCTGTCTTAAAGACGGTATCAATGGTTTTAATAATTTTGCAATTTCTACATTCACCATTGTTTTTAAAACTTTCATTAAATTTACTGCTATTAGCACAACACATTCCTTCTCCAAGTCTTTTGTGAAGGACATTGTTCCCATTTATATTTGAAAAGCCTATCAAAGAGTCATTTGTTCTTATTATTTTATAATGTTTATTAACAAGAACCATTCCTATAGGGGCAGTATCAAATATTAACTTTAAGTTTTTCTTTTCATTTGCCAATTCCTTTTCGGCTCTAATGATTCTAGTTATATCTCTAAATACAACTACAATTCCTCTTATTTGCTTTTTTTCATTGACAATAGGTGCACTATTTGCAGAAATATAACTTTCTTTTCCCTCTTTTGAAATAAGCACAGTGTGTTTTTTTAAACCCACCGGCTTTTTAGCTTTCAATACAAAAGCAAATGGACTTTCTAAAGGCTTGCCTGTGTTTTTATTGATTATTGAAAAAACTTCACCAATAGGTCTGCCTTCTGCTTCATTAGTTGTCCAACCTGTTAAATCTTCCGCTGCCTTGTTCATCATATTAACATTACCCCTAGAATCAGTGGTAATTACCCCATCTCCTATACTCTCGAGGGTAATTTTTAACCTGTCTATTTCTTTGGTAAGTTTATTTATATGTGAACATTCCTCCATTAAAAACCTCCTCATTCTTCTAGTATCCATTGTATAGTCTGTGGTATTTTGTCTAAAGGCACCTGTTTTTCAACTGCACCAATTTCATAAGCGACTTTTGGCATTCCGTAAACAACGCAGCTTTTTTCATCTTGCCCAATGGTTCTTGCTCCTTTTTGCCTCATTTCCAAAAGACCTCTTGAACCATCGCTTCCCATGCCTGTTAAAATTATTCCTATAGCATTTTTAGCTGCTACTTCTGCAACTGACGAAAACAATACATCCACTGAAGGGCAATGCCCACTTACTTTATTGCCCTTAAAACACTCTACATAATAGGTGTTTCCTCTTTTTTTTAGTCTCATCTGATATTCCCCAGGAGCAATTAAAACTCTGCCTGGATAAAGACTATCTCCGTTTTCTGCTTCTTTCACATCCACTAAATAAGAGTTGTTTAATCTATCTGCATACATTTTTGTAAAAACAGCCGGCATATGCTGTACAATAACGGTACCCGGCATGTCTTTTGTGAATGTAGATATAATCTTTGCTATTGCTTCAGTACCCCCTGTAGAAGCACCTATTGCTATAACTTTATTTGTTATCTCTTCTTTTGAACTTCTTAATACACTATCTAATAAAATATCCTTTTTCCAGTTTCCCACCTTTGCCGTTGAAGCAATCTTTATTTTTACAATCAATTCATTTATAAAAAAATCACTGCTCATTTGTTTTCTAAAATCTGGCTTTGTAATAAAGTCAACTGCACCAGCATTTAAAGCATCAAATACATTTTCACTCACAGAACTCACTACTACTACTGGTATAGGATATTGTGGCTTAAGACGTTTTAAAAACTCAATGCCATTCATCTTAGGCATCTCTACATCTAGAGTCATTACATCTGGACGGTATTTTATTATTTTATCTCTTGCCACATAAGCATTAGGAGCTGTTCCTACAACCTCAATACCAGAGTCTTGAGCCAATCCTCTTGCAAGCCTTTCCCTAAACACCAAAGAATCATCAACTATCAGAACCTTAATTTTTCTCCTTAAACCAGTCTTCATCGTATTCACATTATCTATTCCTTTCTATATACTGCTGGCATAATGTATTTGTATTTTGAATTTTCTTTATTTAATGATTCTGAATGACCTATAAATAAATACCCACCTTGCTCAGTATATTCATAAAATTTGTTCACTAAATTGTTTTTTGTTTCATTATCAAAATATATCATTACATTTCTACAAAATATTACATGAAACTTCTTTTTAAATGGAAAGGATGCATTCATCAAATTAAATATTCTTAATATCACTTCTTTTTTTATTACATCTTTAATCCTCCAATTATTATCATCAATTTTTTCAAAATATTTTAGTTTCCACATCTTAGGAATGGCACTTATCTGTTCATCAGAATAAATTGCTGCTTTTGCTTTATTTATCACCTTCATAGATATATCTGTTGCAAGAATTCTACTATCCCACAAATACTTTTCCTCTCCAAAATAATCAGAAAGAATCATAGCTAAAGTATATGGTTCTTCTCCACTTGAACAACCAGCACTCCAAATTCTCAAATCCTTTTTACCATTTATCGACTTTTCCCAAAAGGGAAGTACTTTTTCTTTAAAAAAATCAAAATGGTTAGACTCTCTCATAAAGTAAGTGTGATTTGTAGTTATCTTATTTAGTAGACCTATAACTGCTTTTCCAGTAGTGTCGGAAAGTACATAATCATAGTACTGGGAGAAATTCTCAAAATTATTTTCCAGTAAAATGTTTTGTAGTCTTCCAACCACCAGACTTTTTTTCTTCTCACCTAAATTTATTCCATAGTTATTTTTAACATATGTAGATAAATATTTGAATTCTTTGTCAGAAATGTTTATCATAATTCATCACCAGTATCATTTATTTTGTTGAAATTTTATTACCTATAATTAAAAGTTGGCGGGCATTTTTACCCGCCCATTTTTATTTCTTTTGGCATTTTAAAATTTCACAAAACAACCTTCTGTTTTTTATGAAATGTTTACCAACATCTCAGTTTCCTCATCATTAATGAGTTTATCACAATCAATAAGTAACTTAACCTCATCTCCAATTTTGCCAATTCCTTTAATATATCTATTGTTAAAACCTGTACTTGAATCTGGAGGAAGAACAATATCAGTTTCAGATATTGATACCACTTCTGATACACTGTCAACAATAAGACCTAATGAAATGTCCCTTATTTCCACCACCACTATACATGTCCTGTCATTATATTCTAGAGGTTCTTTTTTAAATCTAAGTCTTACATCAATAACAGGGATTATTTTACCTCTTAAATTTATTATTCCCTTCACATAGTCTGGCACCTCAGGTATTTCTGTTATTTTTTGTATTCCAATTATTTCAGTCACATATTTTATTTCTATTCCGTAAATCTCGTTAGCTATGGCAAAGGTTAAATATTTTCCTTTCTGAGTATCCTCCTCATATTCTAAAATGTCCTTTTCTAAAAGCTTTGACATATTCGCCCACCTCCTTGTTTAATTCATAAGTTTTGAAATGTCTAATATAAGACTTATGTTGCCATCTCCTAGGAGAGTACAACCTGCAATGCCCTTTGCACTTTCAATATACTTAGGCAGAGCTTTCACTACCACCTGTTGTTCTCCTAAAAGAGCATCAGCAAAAATACAATATGTCCTAAAATCATT
Source organism: Clostridium sp. (assembly GCA_012841175.1). Lineage (GTDB taxonomy): Bacteria > Bacillota > Clostridia > Acetivibrionales > Acetivibrionaceae > Herbivorax. The sequence goes on along the minus strand of DUVG01000106.1, from coordinate 13,861 downwards.
TTCAACCATAACAACTATTCCATCATTAATATCGGTTATTTCGGTATTTATTTTATAGTATTTGTGTAACCTTAAAATAGGATAAGCTTCTCCTCTAACCATAATCATTTCATTTCCGTTTTCATCTTCAACAATAGCTTCATTTTTTACTTTAAAAGATTCTTTTATAGATATTGTAGGTATTGTATATCTAGAATCTCCCACTTTAACTGTTATTCCATCAATAATAGCTAAAGTTAAAGGAAACTTAATTGATATGGTAGTTCCTTCATCTAGTTTGCTATCCACATAAGCAGTTCCACCTACAGTTTCAATATTTTTCATCACAATGTCCATTCCAACGCCTCTGCCTGAAAATTCTGATATATTTTCTTTAGTTGAAAAACCTGGTTTAAAAATAAATGAATAAATCTCTTTATCTGTAAGCTCCTCTTCTGCCTTTTCAATTAGTCCATTTTCCCTCGCTTTAGAAAGTATTTTATCTTTATCAAGACCTCTTCCATCATCTTTTATAATTATCCAAACATCTCCACCAGCATTTTTTGCCTCTAAAACAAGTTTTCCAATAGGATCTTTACCTTTTTTCTCTCTTTCCTCTATCTCTTCTATACCATGGTCAATGGAATTTCTAATAAGATGAATAAGAGGGTCTGATATCCTTTCAATAATATTTTTATCAACTTCAGTCTCTTCTCCAATTATTTTTAATTCAACAGATTTATTTAGTTTTTTACTCATATCCCGTACTATTCTGTTCATTTTATGGAAGGTTGCTGCTAAAGGCACCATTCTAATTGACATTACCACATCTTGCAATTCATTTGTTATTTTATTAAGTTGTCTGGCAGCTTTATAAAAATTATCTAAAGGAAGACCCTTTAATTCAGGATTCTGTGTTACCATAGCCACTGAAATAACTAATTCCCCTACCAAGTCCATAAGTGAATCAAGCTTTGCTATATTTACGCTAATTACACTTTGTTTTCCCGATGTTATATTTTTACTAACTGGACTTTTTTTAGTAGTTTTATCTAATAGCTCTTTTTTGTCTACAATGTCTTGGTTTTCAGATGGGGTTTTTTCTTCTACCTCTGAATCCTCTAAAATTATCTCGTTTTTTTCTTTTAAAGTCTCTCTATTTTGAAACTGTTCTATAAAATCATCGTTTTTAATATATACTTCTAACTTGTCCAAAAAAAGCGTATGGTTAAGCCTGTCCCTAACTTCTTCTAAATTTAAATCTGTTTGAAACTCAATTTTAAAACCTTCATTTCTAATTATTTTGCTAGCTTTTTCATCTTCAATTACATTTTCAGGATAAAAATAGAGAACATCTCCAATTTCTTTTAAATCATGAATTACAGAAAACGCTCTTATATTTTCCATTTCACAACCATCTGTAAACTTTAAATGTGCTTCATATCTGTAATTACCAGTATTTTCAGAAGCTCCTTTGGAAATTATATAATACTGTTGTTTGTCTTCTGTTTTAGTTTTTGAAGTTTCTTTTGTATTGCCATTTAAATTTTGTTCTTTTAAAGACTTAAGAAACTCATTTATTTTTTCTATAAGTTCATCTGCACTATCATCAGATTCAATTGAATTTTGAATCTTAGAAACTTCATTTTTTATAAAGTCTACTCCATCTAAGACCATATCGGTAACAGTTGATGCATCAACGTTATCTGGTTGTTCTTCTCTAAGATAGAAAAACAAATCTTCAATTGAATGTGCCAAAGATGAAATATTGTCATACATCATCATAGCTGCAGAACCTTTAACGGTATGCATGATTCTAAATATTTCATCTATAGTTGAGGTAAATCCACTTTCTTTTTCACTGTTTATTAGGGTTTCTTCTAATTCGTCCATTAGTTGACTTGTCTCAAAAACAAACATCTCCACCATAGGCTCATGATTCGTATTGTCCACCATGTACACATCTCCTTTAAAGCTTTTTTATAGCTTCTATAACATTTTCTTCTTTAAATGGCTTCACTATAAAGCCCTTTGCTCCTGCTAAAACAGCTTCCCTAACAAAACTTTCCTGTCCCATTGATGAAATTATAATTATTTTCGCATTTTTATCATACTCTTTTATTTTCCTGACAGCTTCTATTCCGTCACATATCGGCATAGTAATATCCATGGTAACTATATCTGGGGATACTTCTTTATACTTATCAAAAGCAACAATTCCATTTTCGGCTTCTCCAACAATTTCATAGCCATTTCTTTCAAGCATTATTCTTAAAGATGTTCTCATAAAAGCTGCATCGTCAGCAACAAGTACTCTCTTCATAGTCCTCACACTCCATTATATTATTTCTTAAACTATTAAATTGCATTAATGAAACTTATTGCTTTCCCCAAAAAAGAAATTATATTACGATTTGAAATCTAGGAATATTTTACATATTATAGATAGTGTTTAAAAAACCTACATAACTATTATTACATTTTTTTTTAATTAAATCAAGTACTAAAAATCAATTAGTAATAAATTTGCAAAATAAAATCTGCCTTTCTAAATTTTATAAGAAAGACAGATTATCTAAAACTAAATTTAATCAACTTTTAAAACTCTAATTGGCCACTTTCATCTCAAGTCTCAACTTATCCGCTACCATTGCTATAAATTCCGAATTAGTAGGCTTACCTTTTCCAATATTAATTGTATATCCAAAAAGAGAATCAATTGTATCTACCTGCCCTCTGCTCCAAGCAACTTCAATAGCGTGTCTTATAGCCCTTTCCACCCTGCTTGGAGTAGTGTTATATTCTTTTGCAATTGATGGATACAATTGCTTTGTAATAGAATTAATAACCTCAAGATCTTCTACCACCATCATTATAGCATCTCTCAAATACTGATATCCCTTGATATGTGCAGGTACCCCAATCTCATGCATAATATTTGTAACTTCCGCCTCAATATTCATTGGCTTTGGAACATTACGTGATAAATCTTCTCCATGATAACCAGATCTTATAACATTAGATTGAGTAACATTTTTAAGCTGTCTTATTCTAGATACCAAAACCTCCATATCAAAAGGCTTTACTACATAATACTCTGCACCTAAAGCTAATGCCCTCTGGGTAATTTTATCCTGCCCTACAGCTGATAAAACTATAAACAAAGGCCTTTTGCTTATATCCATGGAGTTAACTCTTTCTAATACACCTAGTCCATCTAGATGAGGCATAATGATATCTAAAATAGCAATATCTGGAAGTTTGGATTTTATAATATCGCATGCCTCTAACCCATCCCTTGCAATTCCTACCACTTCAATATCAGCTTGATTACTAAGATACTCATTTAAAATATCTCCAAATTCCCTATTATCATCAGCAATTACAACTTGTATTTTCTTTTGTGGCAATTTGACTCCCCCTTGTCTTTGGTTAGAAATAGTAAATTTCATCATTAAACTATTCCTTAAAATTGTTACAAGTATTTACAATATTATTATATTGTCTATTCGACAAAATTTCAAGGCTTTATTTGCCAACATTTTTTTAAATGTGCAAATGCTCCAACATATTACATTTTGTATTTTTTTACTTATCTCTACAACACTATATTTTAATATACTTTCAGCTTACAAAAAAACTATTAAAATAGAATGTGTTTTTTATTTGTTTTTAGGAAATACCCCTTTAATATGGGAAATACATAAAATCATTTTTAATATAGCTGTAAACAGTGTATTAGCTTGCCTTTTTTATACTTGTATTTAGTGTATCTATATTTTTCATCATATTTTCAATAAAAATACCATATCCTTTTGTAGGGTCATTTATCAGTACATGTGTTACAGCTCCTATAAGTTTTCCATTTTGCAATATAGGACTTCCCGACATACCTTGGACAATTCCCCCAGTGGCTTCTAATAATCTTTTGTCTGTAACTTTAATCATCATTCCTTTTGAGCCGCCTATATTTCTTTCAGATATTTTTTGAATTTCTATATCATATTCTTCTACAGATTTTCCATCTATATTTGACATAATAGAAGCTGCCCCTATTTCTATTTCATCTTTAAGGCCGATAGAATACAATTTATTAGGAAATTCATTTTTAACATTCCCATTTAAAACCCCATAAATCCCTTGATCACAGTTTCTACTTATAACTCCCAATTTTTCTTTATCTTCAATTAATATTCCTTTTAGTTCTCCCGGCTCTCCCTGTTTTCCTTTTTTAACTGCTAAAATACTTGATTCCACTATTTCTCCATCATCTAGGGGCATCAGTATACCTGTATCAACATCAGTAATGCCATGACCTAATGCACCAAATTTTTGGGTTTTAGGGTCATAAAACGTTAAAGTTCCAATTCCTGCAGTGCTGTCTCTTATCCACATTCCTAATTGATACTTTTCACTTTCTAAAGATTTGGCAGGTTTTATTATGGTATTGTGATAACTGTTTCCTCTTTTATACTTTACATGAATGTTTTCTCCATCAAATTTATCTAAATATTTGATTAAGTGGCTTATGCTTTCAACTGGTTTTTTGTTTATTTCAATAATTAAGTCACCGGGTTTAATACCTGCTTCTTTAGCAGGAGCCAAACTTTTACCATCTAAAGTTTCAAACTCTGATAATGCTACTACCAAAAAACCTTCCACATCTATTTTAACTCCAACGGTATTACCACAAGGAACAACCTCCCTATCTGGTACTACATCCACCTGCATTGTCTTTAAAGGTATAAATCCAAATAAGGTCATATTAAGATTTACTCTACCCATTTTTTGTGGTTTAAACATTATAGGATTGGAAAGCTTAAAATAACCATTATTAAGGCTCACATCTGTACTTTCAAATATCAACACATCATTGGTATCTGGCTTAATGTTTACAAAAAAAGGGCTTTTGAAATCATAAGTATATTCCCTATTTTCAAAAAGAGTTATCTGACTTGGAAGAGAAAAAATAGTTTTAATATATGTGAAAGCTAAAACTACAAAACAAGTTAATAAAAAGATAATAAATTTATTTTTTCCTGATTTGACATAGCGCATCTCATCACTCTCCTACTGCATTTCACTTTTCATTGTTTCTAAGTTAACCTTTTATAATCTTATTTATTCAGGCAATAACTTCTTCACATCTAATTTTTTTCAGTTTGGCGCTATTAATGTATTTTTATACTTTTTGTAAGATTTATGTTTGGATTTTTTTTGAAAATAAAAAAGTTAGCAGAATACTACTTAATATAGTATAACCACTAACTCCTATTATTAATTTAATTTATTAACTTATATTATTAACTTGTTTTTTGCATTTTACTTAATTTTTGTACATTGTAATTTAGAAAACACATGCTTTTTAAAATTACATATTTTGTACTGGGAATTTATCTATCATACCTAAAATATATCTTTTCAGTAATGTATAATCTATTGTGTTAATTTTCCCGTCTCCGTTTAAATCAGCTGCTATTTTCCCATTTTCATAAGGAAACTCATTAATTATTCCAAGTATAAATCTTCCTAATAAAACTGAATCCATGGTGTTAATTTTTCCATCATCATTTAAATCTCCATAGTAAGGCAGTTCAGCTTCTTCTTTTACTGTAATGGTTACTTTGTCTGATGAATTTATCAATCCATCACTAACTATAAGTGTTATATCCCATGTACCAATTGGCAAGGTTACTTTTGGAAAAATTCCTTCAGCTTCTCCAAATATCCCATACCACTTATACCTTATTATGCTTCTTCCGTCATATGAGGTATTTGGTGCTGCAAATTTTTTAAGTTTAGAATCAGGATCAAAGGACAAGGAACCATCTAATAAAACTTCTGCCCCATCTGGTGAAGTAGCTTTTATTACTCTGTCTCCCCCTGCATCAGGCACAGGTGCCCTGTTTGGAACCCCAACTGCAAAATAGCAAAAGTGGTCAACTTCTCCTTCAATATAGCCTGTGTTTGTATCTGTAGGGTTAAAAGTACCAACTGTTATGTCTGTTACATCCCCGTCTTTTATTTGATACAGCCTTAAATATTCTATAAATTCTTCAAAATCTGATATATCAAAATATATTTTTATTCTGGCACTGCCCTCAAACTGTGCTGTAGTGGTGATATCATAGTATATTGGTATTAAATTTACATTAACATTTGTCCCATCTGGCAATTTTTCATGGATGCTCATTTTTGTTTCTCCTGCCCAAGTGACATTTTCAAATGTTACTGAAGAATTTTCTTCAAGTTTTACCTCAACATTTTCACCTGGCAGTGTATTTGCAATCCCTTCTACAGTGATTGAAACGGTTTCGCTTGCAGTATAATCTCCGCTTTTAGCTTTAAATATAATTGTATACACTCCTGCTTGTGAAGCATTAGGAATCCAGCTAAAGGTATTTGTAGCCGTGTCAAACGCTGCACCCTCCGGCAGATTATATGCAAAGCACTCTATGTCTGTATCTTCTTCGGTAGAAGCTGTTACTGTAAATTCTAGAAGTTGTCCAGCTTCAACTTTTTTATCATCTATAGGTTCAATTTTCAAAGGTGTATTTACCTCCACCTTTAATATGTTTCCTGCTGCATCATATGTATAAGTCACTGTTTGTCCTGAATCATAGATGACTTCTACAAGCCGGTTTAATTCGTCATATTTATATTTTGCAGCATATGCCGAGAGTGATGTACAAACTACAATTATTAATATTATTACAGTTTGTATAAGTAATTTTACTTTTTTCATTATGTCTCCCCTTTTCATTATTTATATTTTTTTAGATTTATTATAATTATAATAACTGTAACTATGATCCCTTAGATAATTCTAATTGTTAATTACTCAACTTTTGCACATTTAAAATGTGCTGCAAACCTTGAAAATTCAATAGTTTTAGGCCATAAAAAGTGCAAGAATTTCCACTTTTATATATAATAGAAGTGATAAAGCCCTAAAATAAACATAAAAGGAGATTCTTGCACCACTATAATATCACAAAAAGGCAAAGAAGAAAAGCAATTATTAACAAGAATAAATATTTTTTTCAAACCTTTAAAATAGACCATGTTTTACAGCTAGGTGTGCCATCCTATTCACAATCAAATATTTGCTAGGACACCATAAGCTAAAGTCGCACCCAGTTGGATGCGACTTTTCTATTAGAAAATCAGCCTATTTACCTCTATATCTAGTTCTTTTTCAACTCATTGAGTATTGCTAAATAAAGTTTCTTATATAATTTAGCTCACCAGAAGGGAAAGTTGATTCAACTTCATTTCCTCCTGGATTGTAGTTTTCTTGCAGCAACTCAAGAAAACGATTAAATTTTGCAATATTTGTTGGAGGATTCTCACCAGTGTTTACAAAATGTCTAAATGTGGCTTTGAAAGGTTCTATACCTATTCTATCCTTAATCCTTATAAAACAATATGTTAAAGCATCATGATGGTAGCTTGTTCTTGGCAGTATAGTTTTTGTATAACTGTCAAAATAACCAGCACGATAAAGCTGGGCTAACTCTACTTCTGTGTTATTTACTTTCTTTTTTGCATTTAAAGCTTCTACAATATAATACATCTTTGTATTTGCCCAAAATTCAGCATTAAAATTCCAACCTTCAATATCAAAGTTATGACCTATTTCATGCAATATACCAAAAGACCAATCATCATAATTATTAATGTTTGCAAGTTCAGAACTTACATATATCTGATACCATTTTATTGGGTTGCCTGCTACAGCCCATCCACCTGGATATTGACGAGTTGAAATTATACCCATTTTTTCTCCATTATAAGGAGTGAAGCCAACTAAGTCTTCATAAGCTTCATAAGCACTGTCAAGGCGATTTACCCACTTATTAAGATTTGTACTTGTTATCGATGTTAAATCAGTAATTTCAAGATTTAAATATATATTATTTCCTTCTATTCTGGTTAGACTGTTGTCTGGAACTATTGTGAGATTATCAAACATAACCTTACCTGACACAAGGTTCCACCAGTTCCCTAATCTGCATGCCACTGTTACTTCTCCTGAAGCCGGAGCTTGGAAATAAACAGAGAATTCTTTCCAATCAAAAGTACCAAAAGTTTGCTCACCGCTTCCCGAATGGCAAAAGTCTCCAACAACAGAAAGGTTTGCCCCTATAGTCACGTTACTGCTCTCAGGTATAAGATTTTCACCTTTTATATATCCTTTAAATATGTAGTTTTTTCCTGGTTCTAATCTTACAGTTTGCTCCCAGTAAGCGTCGGTTGGAGTAGTTGCATTAATGCTAATACATTTTGAACCGTTAATTCCAGAACCCGATTCCCATTGAAAAGTTGACCTTCTAGAGTGATCACTTCCTATAGACCAAGAGTAAGGATTAATTCCATTTGATTCCTCAAGACCAGGATTGTTCAATAAATACCCCTCTCCCACAATGCACAATCTGTCAAAATCAGGCATGTATGCAGAATCATTGTAAAATTTTATTGAATTATTTCCTGCTTGTAAAAATACAGTAGTATATTCCACACCTTGATCATCCCAGTTACCTACACCTCTAAAAATTATTTCAGTCCCTGTTTCACCATTCACACTAATATATCCGTTTCTATTGTACTGGGAATAATAATAAATTGCTATGTTATAAATACCTGTTGAAGGAGCATAAATATTATTAAACTGAAGTTTGTTTCCCGAACCGTTCATAACAACATATTTGCCTCCTGAGCAGTCACTGTGGTTTTTAACGATTCCATCAATGACATTTCCAGTAGCTTCTGCCTCGTAACCACCAATTACAGCTTGTACAACTGCTCCTTCCACTGTTATTCTGTCAAAATCAGGCATGTACTCATAATCATTGTAAAACTTTAAAGTATTATTACCAGCTTTGAGATTGACCTGAAGGGTTTTAGTCCCCATATTATACCAGTTCCCTACCCCTGTAAAATTTACGCTTATTTCTGCGTTATCATTAACTTTTAAATATCCATGCCTGTTATTGTCAGAAAAGTAATGTACAGTTACATTGTAAAGTCCATCAGCCTCAACATAAATGTTGTTAAACTGAAGTATATTACCATTGCCTACAAATCCTACAAATTGCCCTCCTGAACAACCGCTGTGATTAGCTATCTTTCCCTGATTGATGTTGTAGCTTGATTCTGCTTCAAAAGTTACAGTTGTTTGAGCAGCCCTGACATCTGTTAAATTAGGTAGTAAAGCAGATAGTGCAAGTCCAATTGATAAAATAGTACTTAAAGATATTTTTTTAAGGTATTTGTTCATAAAAATTCCTCCTTTTAATATTTTTAAGTTTTTATGCATTTATTGTAACTTGCTTTGTCAAGCCTGTCAAGAAACTTTTGCTTTTTAAGGCTTTTTAAGTCTCCCTGTCTTTACATAATAGATGAATATGATAGCTAAAGTACTTAGAGAAATCAATAGCCAAATCCAAGTATATTTGCCTGCAGTATCATCAGGAATAAATCCTTCTCCCGTCGCAAAAACGCATTTGCAAAACATTGTAAACACTAGTGATATCGATAACATATAGAATATAATCTTTTTCAACATTTTAATCTTGCCTCCAAAACAATATAATTTATCTCATTATTTAACCATATCTGCCACCTGTTTTCCAAGTCTGACAGCATAATTTTGTCCTCTATCTTCAGGATATATTTGTGCCATACTAGCTAAAAACAAGTTTTCTACAGGAGTTTTAAGCTCCGGCAAAATTTTTGAATATTGTTGCACCACAACAGGTTGGGAATAGCTGGTTCTGCTAATATGCATTTTTTTTATCTTTGATTCGTCCCAATTCGGAAACATTACCTTTAGATATTTTATAAACTCCCTTTCTATTTCTTCATCACTCATTAAATATAACTCATGCTTTTGATCAAGATATCTAGAAAGATAAATAATATGGGAGCCATAGTCAGCATCAGTAACCAAGTTGGTTTGTTCTATTAATAGCACAAATGGGAAATCCTCTTCGGCAATTGTAATCCAATAATAATCTGATAATTTCTCAGTTAGTTCTAAAATCGCACAAATATTAGCTTTGTACTTTATCTTTGAAAGCTTATCCTTATACTCTTTTGTTATTGGAGCATTCATTTTATTAAAAATCTCCGGTGAAGTGGTCACAATTACCCTATCAAAATTGTAGCTTTTTCCATTACTATAAACATTCAAAGTTTTATCTTCTTGAGAATCAATTCTATCTACAGGACTTGAATAGTGTATTTTCCCATCAGCCTGGATAATTTTCTCCACTAACTTATCGTATAATACCCCAAAACTTCCTTTCATATATCCTAACAATTCCTTGTTAAGATTTTTACCTCTTGTTGAGCCCCTGAGCTTAAATTTGTTCCAAATCCACGTTCCAGATATCTTATCGGAGTCATAATCAAACTTGGAATTAAGTAAGGGGCCCCAAACTTTTTCATATACATTCTTACCTGCGTTTTTTATAATCCAGTCTTTAGAGCTTATGTTCTCTAGCTCTTTCCAGTCTTTTATAAACTTCGCTTTAAACACAAGCATCCCCATTTTTATTCTCTCAAAAAATGAAAGTTCCTTAAAAAGCAGTAAATCCATGGGAGATGTAAAAGAATAAAGCTTGCGATTTATATATATTGAATTCTTAGGTTCAAGCCACATAAGATTAGAGGACAAATCCAACTCTTCGATAAGATTAATTATTTCTACATCGTTGGTAAATATATGATGATAATATACTTCTAGCTTTTCATTTCCAATAGTTAGGGTTTCAACCAAACCACCGTGTTTTTCCTCTGCTTCAAATATAGTGACTTTATGACCTTTTTTAACAAGTTCATTAGCGGCAACAAGTCCTGTAGCCCCTGCTCCAATTATACATACATTCATATTCTTTCGTCCCCATTCTTTCCATTGTCTATTCGTTCAATTTGCTTATCACTTAAAATATTCTTTATTATTAAAGCGCCTGCAAAAATAACCAACAACACTGTCAATAAAGCAAAAGGCATTGCAACTGAATCATAGTTTTCTAACCAGTAAATCTCCTTCCATGACAGATGGTATAAATACCAATGGTTTGCAGTGACACATATGCTTAAAACAGCCAAAGGTACAAGTAGCCATTTCTTCCAAAGGGCGCATATAGTGAGAAATATTATAGCTGGTAGTAAGTATCTTTCGTGCATTCTTGTCATGAAAGTAAAGGCACTTGCCATAATAAAGAAAGACGAGAAATACATTGCATAGTCGCTTCTCCTGTTTTTCATCAAATAAACAAAGGCTATGCCTATAGAAATTAAAAACAGTATACTTCCCCATACACTATAGGAAAATATAAAAAATATATTTGAATCATGTACAGGCTGCCCTCCTAATAGGGTCCATAGATTAAAAGCATTAGCAGTAGCATAAGGATAGTCCTCAACACTAGTTAGGTATAAATTAGGCATCCAGCAAAAATAATCTACAGTTTCTGCTACAAAATCTTTTACCACAGAAGTACTCTTTAAGTTTTCATAAAGATCGGTATGATGGTAAAAGGGGTTAATTACCACAAAATAGCAGGATAAACCTATAGCAATAGCCACAAATGTTTCCTTAACACACTTCTTAACCTTTTCTTTTGTTATTTTTGAAAAATCAAACAGTTCTTTGTAAAAGAGTATTCCTAAGGGGGTTAGCAGTGCACTTTGTGGCTTAGTCAATACCGCTAGTGAATATAATACAACTGCAGTCATTTTACGATTCACACTAAAGGCATATATCATCCCTACCAACAAGGTTGCAGATATTGAATCAAACTGCCCCCAAATTGAAGAGTTGAAGAAAACACCAGGATTAAGAGCATAAACTACACCCAAAATAAATCCGAGTCTTTCTTTTCCGTACTTTTTTCCAATCTTATAAATCAAAAAAGCACCTATCAATTCAGATGCAACAGCCCATAGCTTTATCAAAAAAGCGTGGCCTTCTATACCAATAGAAAATATCTTAACTACTATTCCCGTAATCCAAAGTAGATACATATATGCTGGTGCATATACAATATGATATGTTGTCCCCCCATAAAGGCCTTTTGGACCATTGTGAGCTAAGTATGTGCTCCACGCACGATATCCCCCCATATCTATCCGATAACTTGGAATTGCCGTCAAGAGCAATCTTATTATCACTACAGTTGCTGAAACAGCCAAAAACACTTTAAAGGATATTGGTTTTTCCATAATCTTGAACTTGTTGCCTTTTTTTATCTTTTTTTTACTCATAGCTTAAAAACCCACCTTATAATTAATTATAATTAATATAAACAAACCTTGAAATATTATTCAAAATATGTGAACTTATAAATAAGCTCACTTATTTGTTCTTTAGAAAGCATAAGTTTTTGTTGCGAAGTATTTTAAAGTATATCAATTATTAGCTGGATGGCTTAAATGAATTCTATATCTTGAAATTCATCACAACAGTTATAAAACAACGCACCAACAGTACGCAAATCAATGTTGTTGCGCGGTTTTTAGCTACCAACATAATATACCTTGAAAATACAATAGTGGTATGTACAATCATTGAATCATATAATCACCTTACTTTAATTACTAATTGTATTGCCATTCATATCATAAGATTGTCCCTATTGAGCCTGAGAAAAAGGAACTTTAACCAGTTAAAAATTGTAGAGCTAAGAAAACGATACACAACATCCTTATCAAAAGAATTTTCTGTAATTTTGCTCTGTGACTCCTATAAAATTTTTTTTGTGGTATCATAGCGGTGCAAGAACCTCCTTTTATATTTATTTTAGACTTTATAACTTCTACTATAATTATATTATAAACGTGAAGATTTTTGTAGTTTTTTTGCCCAAAACTATTGATTTTTTAAGGTTTTCGCACATTTTAATGCACAAAATTTGAGACCTGTAGTAATTTTTAACATGAATTCAAAAAACTATGCTACCTTTATTCTACCAGGACAGCCTGTTTTGAATAAATAAGATTCATGAAGTATTAAAACAAAGAATTGTTATTAGCTATAATTTTAAAGGGATATCCAAAAAAGGAATATATTATTCAAAAACTTGAATTATGCGGTTTCGGTTCTTTGACACTTAGATAATTAAAAAATTCCTGAAAGCCTTATAGTGCTTTGGTCTGTCCTGATTAAACTGGACATACAATTACGTTAGTTTACTGCCTCGTTCTCAAAATTTCTCTGTCTTTCGTTAGACCAATTGCTTGTTTTCGGAGTGCCCTTGACAACAAGTATCTCCCGTATGATTAAAGCAGCCAGAGCGGAGCCACATTATATGTATTTACTAATCACCATTTCTAAGGTCACGCCACCATGGCTTTCAGCAATTTCCCAAGCAACTTTTTCTCCACCAATACCATTCGTTCTTCCAGACCAAAAAAATGCCTCATTAGGTTTTGTAGCTAAGCTTTTTCCAACTGTTTGCGTAGAAACAAATTTACCAGTATTAGCATCCCTAAACCTTTGAGCTTTCTCGTCATATATATAAGTGTACGGATTTGACTTCTCTTCACAATACCCTCTTGGGTCAACATAGTTAACAGGATTACTTCCTACATACGCATATAAATTCAGCCCGTCACCTCTGTAGGTGTCTTCCTGCGTAAACCTTCCCACAACTGGATTATAGAACCTGGCCCTCAGGTAATATTGACCGGTAACCTGATCGAACTGCTCGCCGACATATTTAAACCTGTTGTGCACCTGCTCCTTTGCCTCAACTATGTTGCCAAATGCATCATACTTATATGAATTAACCACTGTACCCTTAGCATCCACCAACCCTACCACATCACCGTGGGCATTGTTGAGGTAATAGTAGCTGTTGTCCCTTATATCCTT
>DUVG01000105.1 GCA_012841175.1 Clostridium sp. | reverse complement strand
GAATATATCACACCAATAAGAATAATAGTATTGGTTGATAGGGAAAAATCCATTTTATAAGAGAGAGTAAGAATTATAATAAGGGATAAAAAGGCAAATATTATAGCCATCACCATAGTACCTGCAAAAGGAAAAGAAGGCATCCTTATACCAAAGGCTATTGCAATTACTGCCCCTAGTGATGCTCCAGATGACACACCTAGAGTTGAACCATCTGCCAGGGGATTTCGCAACAGCCCCTGCATGGCTCCACCACAAATAGAAAGAGATGCCCCAGTAAGTGCAACACAAATTACCCTAGGCAACCTGACGGATAGGATAATAGAGGGCATTGCTATAGTGTCTGGAATAGGAATGCCCCAAAGGGAGTTCCATATAATGGTCATTGTGTCTCTTATGGGAATGCTAACGCTCCCCACAGAAACACAAAGTGCAAAAGTAAAAAACACTATCCCTATAAATATTATATATTCATAAATGCGAAAACCCTCTCTTTTCTTACCCACTTAATTCCCCCAATTCAGTTATGTAATTAGTTTATTGATTCATCTTCACTCTTCTAAACTGTTTACAAAGTCATATAGCATTTTTGCACCTTCAGCAAGTCGTGGTACCGGGCGAGAAAGCTCATTATTCCGAAGATTTAATATTGCCTTGTTTTTAACAGCAGCCACGTCTTCCCAGCCTGTCCGGCTAACAATCTCTTCTTCTGGTGTAGGTCCTTCTCCAAAGTACATGGCAATGGTCACAATATAGTCTGGATTACGCTCTAGTACTTGCTCTTCTGATATTTCTCCCCAGCCATCTATTTCGACAAAACAGTTTTCAAGTCCAATTATTTCTGCAACTTCATTCATGAAGGTATCATTTCCTGCAGTCCACAGACCATATTCTAAAGGAGAAACTTCAAAATAGACAGTTTTCCCTTTAATATCTTCCGCCTTTTTAGAAGCTTCCTTAAATGTTTCTTTCATTGAGTTAATAACATCTTGTGCTTCCTCTTCTTTGTTCATCAACTTGCCAATTATGTGGACGGAAGCATATATTCCTTCAATATCCGTTGCTTGGGAAGCCACAACTTTAATCCCTGCCCCCTCAAGTGCTTCAACTTGTTCCTTTGTCTGTCCCATGGTGCCCATCAGCACTACCTGTGGCTTTAGGGCTATAATTTGTTCTAAATTTGTATTAGCTCCAGTCTGCACTTCTGGCACATCTAAAACTTCTGGTGGAAAGTCACAGTACTCCCCACGTCCAACCAATGCTTCTCCTGCACCAATGGCATATAAAATTTCACAGTCAGAAGGAGTCAGTGCAACAATTCTAGTAGCAGGCTCTTCTAATATAATTTCACGCCCCATCATATCAGTTACTGTTATCCTCTCTTTAGATGTGTCTTTTGGTGGGTTTTCATCAGTTTTTGCGCACCCGACAAATACAACCACCAGCATAAAAATGCACAGCATCAAGGCAGCCTTTTTTTTACATTTCATATTTTGAAATCCCCTTTCTTATATTTCAAATGAATACATGGAAGGCGTAACTAAAAATGCTCCCTAGAAATAGGGAGCAACAAAAATTCATGCTAATCTAAATAATAGCTGGCCCTACCCCCCAAGTGGCAAATGTGTAAGCAGGTCTCCCGGCTTGGCTTCATCCTACAGGGCGCCTTCCCGCTCTTGGCAGTGGCATTTTGCCCTTTCATCAGCTTCACGGTTATTGGGATAGCTCGGAAATTTCATCCGTATTCCCTTGGTGTGATAACACACCAGCACTTTAGTGCAAATACACACGCTATATATTCATTTGTGAATTATAATACTCGTTATATATTACATCAATGATTTACATTTTTCAAGACCTCTAATTTATTTATACATAAATCCAGTATTAATTTTATGTATATTTAACTTTAAAATCTAAGGTATTTTTATTCCCTTGAATTAAAGTCTAAATTATTGTAGATACTATAAAGTAGCAAAGCATTTATTGACAAAAAAAATTAAAATAAAGAAGATTTTTTGTTAAAATTTAAATTAACACTTACTTTTATCATTATACAATGGTATAATAATTAGCAATGCATAATAATAACAAAAAAGATATCATAAAAGAAGGCGGTAATTATGAAGAAAAGGAAGCGTGAAAAAAGATACTGGTCCATTATGTTGGTACCACATTCAACAAATGAAATTAAAGTTTTTAAAATGTCATCAATAAAGTATAAACTTCTTGGACTTGGGACAATTATTGCTACAGTTATTATATGCACTAGTCTTACTATTACGTCCCTTGTAAGGGAAAACAAATACTTAAATGAAAAAATAGCTTTAGCAAATAATTTAACTGAACAGCAGACACTTTTAATAGAAGAAAATGAACAAGAAATATCTGATCTAAAACAAGAAAGAATTAAACAAAGCAAAATAGCTGAAGAATTTAAAACTCTATATAAGGAATTAACACATAAATACATAGAAGAAAATATGAACGACATCGTTGCTACTAGATCTACTGGACGTGCTGACCGAGAATTTGTAGAAAGTGCCAGCAAACTCAAATCAATATTAGAGGAACTGGAAAAAATAAATTATTCTGATGTTGAAATCACAACTGATTTAGAAGATACTCAAGAAAAGTTAACAGAATATATGAATGTGGTTCCTACTTTATGGCCTACAACTGGCAGTGTTTCTTCAGGTTTTGGGTATAGAATGGACCCTATTAGTTTTACTAGAAAATTTCACTATGGGATTGATATATCCGCTCCCTACGGACGTGAAATTAAAGCATCTGCAAGTGGAAGGGTAATTTTATCAGATTGGCACGGAAATTATGGAAAAACTGTAATAGTTGATCATGGCCGTGGAATAACAACTCTTTATGCCCATTGCTCAAGTCTTCTTGTTAGTGAAGGTGAAACAGTTAATAAAGGAGATACTATAGCTAACGTTGGAAGCACTGGGAGAAGCACCGGAAATCACTTGCATTTTGAAGTGCGAGTTTTTGACACTGCAGTAGACCCTATGGAATACTTAGATCCAAGATAAATAAGCTTACCAAAGTTTCTGTTTTTTAATTTATTATTTTGTTTTTAGTTAATTATTATATAAATTGGAGGTCTTAATGTGTTTAAGAAAGATGTTAAATCCCCTGATAAATTTGATACCCTTATAGGTAAAAACACAACTTTTCAGGGCAATATTGAAACTGTTGGCACAATCAGAATTGACGGAAAAGTACAGGGAGAAATAAAGGTAGAAGGAGATGTCTATATAGGAAAAGATTCTGAAATTATCGGTAATGTTTATGCAAAGAATGTTTTTCTTTCTGGTAAAGTACAGGGAAATATTGATGCAAAAGGTTTATTAAATGCCACATCCACTGCAGAAATTTATGGTGACATTTTTGTACAAAACTTAATAACATCTGAAGGAAGTATATTTGAAGGCAAGTGTAAAATGGTAGAAAAACAAAACAATCAATCAAGTGGTAAAAATGCTCGAAAAAAATCCGACAACACTGCATCTTCTAATAAAAATTAGTTTTTAATTGTTCTATTTTTCAACATTTTCAAAATTCATGTAATATTGAGGTACATCTCCTACAATAACTGTTTCAGCTATTGGAATACTGGTTGTTACTTCAGTTGTTTTGTTGGTAAATGGCACAACTATGCTAACTTTTGTTTTAACAAGAAAATATATCCGATGTTTTGTCTGGTTAATTCCTGCACTGATAAATTCCGACCTAAAATCCGTCTCTACACTTCCTGCAGGTATTACCTTTATACTTATTCGCGGACCTTTTGCAGAAAAAATTGAATTACCTGTAAGCACTCCAATGGGTATTTCAATTTTTTTATCTTCTAATGCATCTAGTTCCTCTTGAATAATAATTGTCACTTTTGAAAATATTCTATTTAATTCTCCTACATCCACTCGTATGGAGTTGATTTTTTCAAATTCATCTTTATTTATTTTTACAATTTTCTCATAATTTATTTCTTCAGGGAAATTCTCATTAATTGCTTTAGCTATAGAATTGTTTATTATTCCTTTAACCTTATAATCCGAAATTTCTAAAAAGCTTGGCTTCATCACGTTTTCAACATATAAAAAAAGTAAAATAAGTACTATTAACATACTTAAAGGGAATATATATATATATAGCCTTTTACTGTTTTTTTTAACATACCATAGCCTATTATAGAGATTGGTTTTTCTTCTTCTCATAAAAAACCCTCCTTATCAGTTATATTATGATAACAAAGGGTTATTTGGTGAAAAATATTTAAAATTCTTTAATAGCTTGAAAGGCCATATATCTTTTTAATATAGTTTCAATTTGATTATAAATATCTTCTAAAAACAACTGATACAGTTCTTCATTTTCTATAAAATACCTGCACTCTAATGATTTGTCTATAATATCGCATATTTTTTTTAATATATCTTTGTTTTCTAAAACCTTAAAATTTCTCTCTTTTGCTAAAATAAGCTTTAAAAGAGGTGGAATTTTAAAATTAAAATTTTCATTTGTATTTTCTAACCCTAAAAGCATGATTAAATCAATGTCAAGCTCTTTTGCTATTTTTAATAAAATTTCTAATTTAGGGTTTTTCTTATGACCATTTTCAATTTGTGAAAGATATCCTGGGGTTATTCCAATAATTTGAGCAAAATCTACAAGGGAACATTTTTTCTCTTCTCTTTTTGCCTTTATTAATTCACCAACTTTAATTTCCATTATAACACCCCTTTAGGCTTTTATTTTAGGCCCTACATTAATAAGTTTATACAATATTATAACTTTTTTCAACATTAAATATAATCCACTATATTTTTTTGTAAAATATGACAGTCTTTTTTCTTCTCAACTCCAATACTTTTATGTTATAATTATAAAAAGTTAAAATAAATATCAGCTATAAAAAATATTAACTTGTTAATGTAAAAAATTTATGAAATTTAAAATACGAAGGAGAGTAGTTTAATGAAATCTAAAAACAATAAACCTAGGAAAGGTAATAGCAAAAATAAAAAAGTAGCTAAATTTGCCTTTAGATTTTCTTTTTTAGTTATTAAAATGCTATTAGTAATTTGTCTAACCATTTCATTTGCATTGGCTGGACTTGCAGGAGGTGCAGTTTTTGCATATATTAAAAATGCAGAAAAATTAACTCCTGACAAATTGACTTTGGACGGTTTTACATCCTATGTCTATGATTGCAATGATGAAATGATTATACCCCTACAGGGATCAAAAAACAGAGATATGGTAGACCTTAAGGACATCCCTGAAAATCTTAAAAATGCTTTTATTGCTATTGAAGACAGGCGTTTTTATGAACATCCTGGTATAGACTTAAGGAGAATAGCCAGCGCCATAACATCTGGAGGTGCTCATGGGGGTAGTACAATTACTCAGCAGGTTATTAAAAACATTACAAGAAGAGATGAACGTTCTGTAGAGCGTAAAGTACAAGAATGGTGGATAGCCTTACATTTAGAACGTAATTTAAGTAAGGACCAAGTATTAGAATTGTACTTAAACATAGTTTTTCTAGCACAGAACTGTTATGGAGTTCAATCTGCATCTAAAACATATTTTGATAAAGATGTAAGTGATCTTACTCTTGCAGAATGTGCAATTTTAGCTGGTATTACCCAAAGTCCTGCATACTATGACCCATTTACAACAAACGGGAGAGAAAATATTAAAAAACGACAAGAAGTAATATTAGGGGTAATGAAAGAACTTGAGTACATAACTGAATCAGAATATCAACAGGCAATAAATGAAAACCTCCAATATGCAGATTATAATAGACGTTCAGCTGATATTATTACAAATCAATCATATTTTGTGGATCAGGTTGTTATTGATGTTATGAATGATCTTATGGATGCAGGGTATACCCGTGATGCAGCCTATGATACTATTTATAATGGTGGGATAAAAATTTACACTACATTAGACCCCCAAATTCAACAGGCAATGGATGAAGTATTTCTTAATGAAGAATACTTTACAAAAGTAAATACTAAAACATCCATGCCACCACAAGCTGCTATGGTTATTATAGACCCAACAAACGGTCATGTTAAAGCACTCT
>DUVG01000104.1 GCA_012841175.1 Clostridium sp. | reverse complement strand
TTTTACTTAAAAGAAAGCACATAAAAAATAAAAAAGAAGGAAACATAAATATTGCAGTTTAAAATGTAATATGAAATGAGGTATATTAATTGCTTATAGCAGGTATAATTGGCCAAAACAACAAAGAAAAGATATCTAATTTGATTAATCGTATTTTCTCAAACTCAAAAAAAAGAATAAGCATTGTTGATTCTAAGAACTTGTCAAACTTTGATGCTAAGAGAATAAAAAATTATTTTAATGAACTTGAAAAAAACAGTATTGATATTGTCATTTTAAAAATGGATATTAGAGATCTCTTAAAAGAAATTTTCTATAATTTTAAATTTGACGTTATCATTTTTACAGATAAAGCCGATGAAATTGATGAAGATAAAATTGAGACTTACAGAAAAATAATGAAAAAAACATTTTCATTATTAAGTGAAAAAGGTGTTGCAATTATAAATGCTGATGATAACGACCTAAGCAGTTTTTTAAGTGGAATAAAGCATTATATAGTTACATATGGATTTAATTTGAAGGCAAGTATAACAACATCAAGCATAGGGGATTTTATGGATAAAGATAATATTATGTGTTGTTTGCAAAGAACAATACATACGAAAAACGGCAAAATCCTTGAACCCCAAGAATTTAAAATAAAAGCTGACTTAAATGGTATAGACCCCTATAATGTCCTAGCAGCAGCTACTTTTGCTTTAATTAATGGTGTGGATATAAATTTAATGAATAATTGATTTTTGTAGTTGGTTAAAATACAAAAATTATTAGTGTTTGCAAGATGAAAAAAATATACTATAATAAATGTTGGAAATACTTTATTGGTGCAATTAGAAATAATATTAAAAATGAATATATAAAAGTAATTCTAAAAATAACTTTTCTTGAATAACATTACATTAGATATATTTTGGATGTACCAAAAAAGTAACGAGCCGAAGAGAGGAGTGGGGGGCAAATGGTCGGAAACATCATTGACAACAACATGGTGACCATTTCCGGTAAAATATCATCAGAAGCAGAATTTAGCCATGAGGTCTACGGTGAGGGATTTTATTCTTTCATACTAGAAGTACCAAGATTAAGTGATAGTACGGATAAAATATGCGTAACTATATCTGAACGATTAACTTCTAAGGATAGTCTAGAAATTGGAAAATATGTAGAGATTGAAGGGCAATTTCGTTCTTATAACAATTATAACAGTACTGATGGAAACAAGCTTGTTTTAACAGTTTTTGCCCGAGAAATTAATTTTTTAGAAGATGAGAAAAAAATAAAAAATCCTAATCAGATTTACCTTAATGGATTTGTCTGTAAGAGCCCTATCTATCGAACAACTCCTTTTGGCAGAGAGATTACAGATATATTACTGGCTGTAAACAGACCGTATAATAAATCAGATTACATACCATGTATAGCCTGGGGAAGAAATGCTCGTTTTTCCTCTAAATTAGAAGTGGGGCAAAATGTGAAAATATGGGGAAGAATTCAGAGCAGAGATTACCAGAAGAAGCTTGAAACAGGTGAGACTATGACAAAGACAGCTTACGAAGTGTCTATTTCAAAAATGGAAGTATGCAAGGATAATGAGTAAAGATGTTTTTATGTTTAAAAAAGGCGATATAATTTTATTTGGAATTATTTTAGCAATTATAGTGACTTCATCTATAGGAGTTTATTATTATAGATTTGATAAAGGCAATTTTCAAAAAGTTGCAATTATAAAACAGGGCGATGTAGTGATTGAGAAAATTTTTATAGATGATTTGAATGAATTGACAGAGATTAAGTTATTTGAAAACAATGATGTGATTATACATGCCGAGAATGGACGTATTAGATTTTATAAATCTAATTGTCCAGATCAGGTATGTGTTGACAGTGGATGGATTTCTAAAAAAGGAGAAATGGCAGTCTGCCTTCCATATAAAGTTATTATCAAAATTGAAGGCGTAGATAATGAAGTAGATATAATAACACATTAAATTTTTAAAAATAAAAGAGTTTTTTATAGAAGGGATATATGTGAATAAAACAAAAAAATTAGTTTTGATATCGCTTTTTATATCACAAGCTTTGGTTTTATCAATAATTGAATCGTGGGTATCTATTCCTATACCAGTACCGGGGGTAAAACTTGGACTTGCAAATATTATTACAATTATTGTAATAATATTTTTTAGTTTTAAAGAAGCACTAATTGTTGTCATAATTAGAACTATGCTAGCTTCAATATTTGGAGGAGGTGGATTGATAGTTTTTTTATTTAGTTGTGCAGGAGGAGTATTAAGTACAATTGTCATGGCCGGTTTATATAAAGTAAAGTACAATATTTTTAGCATTGTTGGCATCAGCGTGGCAGGAGCGGCAGCACACAACTTAGGACAGATATTAGTTGCAGCATTTCTAATGAAAGATGTAACTGTAATTACTTTATTACCGCTAATTCTTACTTTTGGCAGTTTAATGGGAATCTTAGTAGGAATTGTAAGCACTTTTTTAGAGGACAAACTTAAGAAGGCAAGGATATTTGATGTGTAGTAAAAAAATATCCTTGAAAACATTCAAAATTTATATTATGGTATAATTATAAGTATAATTTGAGGAGAGGGTAGATGCCGATGATAAAAGTTATTTGTGGGAAAAAGGGTGTAGGGAAAACAAGGGTTTTGGTGGATTCCTCAAACAGTCTTGTGGAAATCTGTTCAGGAGTTGTAGTATTTATTGATGGAAACAGTCGCAGCAAATTGATGTATGAATTAAATTACAAGATAAGATTTATTAACATATCTGAATTTCCTTTAGAAATCAATAGCCCTTGTGTTTTTCTCGGTTTTTTATGTGGAATTTTATCAGCAAATTATGATGTAAACGGAATATTTATAGATGATATTACTAGTATTATTGGTGATGATGTTGATGAGTTGAAAAAGCTATTTGGGGGTTTGAAAGAGATTTCTGATAAATACAATATTAATTTTAACATATCAATGGAAGGAGATCCAAACTCCATGCCAGAATTTATTAAAGAATATTTTTAAAACATAGTTGATGAAAAAGGGCTATGTTTTATTTTTATGTTAGAAATTTTAACATTACACTTTTGACAATATAAATAATTTAAAGAGGCTATAATCTGCAAGTTGTGGGCTATAGCCTTTTTTGAATTCTAAGCTGATTGATATGCTTTTATGGCAAGTGAGGTTATTGATTTTTTGTAATTGGATAAGTTGCTTAAAAGTTGATGGTGTTGTTATAATATAAGAACTAATGAAAAATTATTTTTAAAATAAACTGTTATATAAAAACTATTTGGATGGAGTAAAATGCATAAAGTTGCTGTAATTGTAATAAGTAATTGTACAAGAAAATTTGATAAAGAGTATCACTATATAATTCCATGTGAATTTATAGATGTAATAAATATAGGACTTCGAGTGATTGTTCCTTTTGGTAGAGGGGACAGACATATTGAAGGATATGTTTTTGATATCATTGAAAGAACTGAAATAAAGGAATTAAAGAAGATAAAGGATATTATTGATAGCAAACCTTTGTTAAGTCCTTCTATGATTAGATTGGCTAGATGGATGAAAAAAAGATATATCTGTACCTATTGGGATGTTATAAAATGTATGCTTCCTCCAGGTATCAGTGTGAAAAGTTCAAAGACTGTAGTGCTTAAAAAGCATGAAATTATTCTTAAAGGAAATAGTTTTAAAATAGTTGACATACTTAATTCATGGGGAGGCAAAAAAGATTATGAAGAGCTTAGAGAAATTATAAATTCAAAGACTTTTTCTAAAAATATAAAAAGTTTAGAAGAGCTTGGAGTTGTGGATGTTGTTGAAGAATTTACAATGGGTGTAAATAAAAAATATAATAAAGTTGCATTTATTACAAAACCTATTAATGAAGTTGTTGAAGAAATAGAGTCAAATGATATAAAAAGCATAAAACAAATAAGGGTACTTGAAATGCTCATAGAAAATGAATACATCCCAACAAGTGATATTATGAGGTTTTTAGGTGTGTCTTCTAGTGTTTTAAACACTTTAAAGAAAAATGGTTATATTGACTATAAAGATATTGAAGTAAAAAGAGACCCTTATGAAAATACTGTATTTGAAAAAACTTCTCCGTTAAAACCCACTGATGAGCAGGCTGTTGTGTTGGAGAGGACAAAAAAGATTCTTGATGTAGAAAAATTTAAAGAGATTCTTCTACATGGTGTTACAGGAAGTGGAAAAACAGAGGTTTATCTTCAGCTTATACAAAACTGTATTGATAAAGGAAAGCAGGCAATTGTACTTGTTCCTGAAATATCTTTAACACCCCAGATGGTATCAAGATTTAAAGGAAGATTTGGAAATGATGTGGCGGTACTGCACAGTAGACTATCTTTAGGAGAGCGTTATGACCAGTGGAGAGTGATAAGAGATGGTAAAGTTAAAGTTGTGGTGGGAGCAAGGTCGGCTATTTTTGCACCTGTTAATAATTTAGGACTTATAATAATTGATGAAGAACATGAAACTTCATATAAATCTGAAATTACCCCTAAATATCAAGCTGCTGATGTGGCAAGAATCAGGTGCAGGATTGAAAATGCTGTTTTGATACATGGGTCTGCAACTCCTTCTGTTGAAATATACTATAGGGCAAAGACGGGAAAAATAGAACTTATGGAAATGACAAAAAGAGCTAACAATATGGTTCTTCCTAAAGCATATATTGTTGATATGAGAGATGAACTTAGCAGTGGAAATAGGTCGGTTTTTAGCAGAAAGCTTGCAAGGGAGATTGAAAAAAACATTGAGGAAAGTCAGCAAACTATAATATTTTTAAATAGACGAGGATATGCATCTTTTATTTTGTGTAGAGATTGTGGGTATACTCTTATGTGTCCAAGTTGCAGTATTTCCCTTACCTATCATGCTTATGACAAAAGATTGATATGCCATTATTGTGGATATACAACAAAAAAACCTGATGAATGTCCTAAATGTAAAAGTGTTTACATTAGAAGTTTTGGAACTGGAACACAAAAAATAGAAGAAGAGATAAAAAAATATTTTGAGGGATCTACAGTTTTGCGAATGGATATGGATACAACAATAAGAAAAAATTCCCATGAGCAAATTTTAAAAACTTTTAGGGAAGAAAATATAAATGTGATGGTCGGAACTCAGATGATTGCAAAAGGTCATGATTTCCCCAATGTGACGCTGGTTGGGGTTATAGCAGCGGATAGCCTTTTAAATACAGGGGATTTTAGGGCAACGGAAAAAACATTCCAACTAATAACCCAAGTGGCAGGAAGGGCAGGAAGAGGAAAAGTGGCAGGAAGAGTGATAATCCAGACATATAACACTGAGAATTTTAGCATTATATGTGCATGTAACCACGATTATCATTCCTTTTATAAAAATGAAATACTCTTAAGAAAACAGCTGTTATATCCACCATTTACTAATCTAGGAACCATAATACTAAGTGGTGCTAATGATAAACTGGTGATAAACAAAGTAAATGAAGTGATGAAAAATATTTATGAGAGTTTTAAAGGAACTAAGGGAATGTATAATATATTAGGACCTTTGAGAGCGCCTATATCTAAAATTAAAAACAAATATAGGTGGAGGATAATTATTAAATGTGAAAGGTTAGATGTACTTTTAGAGGTTTTAACAAAAATTTCAGATGATTATTATCATTCTAATAAAAAGAATTCTGTCAATTTAAGTGTGGATATAAACCCTGTAAATATGTTATAATGGTACAATATTGTAAGTTTCAAATTTTTAAGTAATAGATAATGGAGGATGTCATATGGCAATAAGAAACATAAGAACCGATGAGGATGAAATATTAAGAAAAACATCCAAAAAAGTTGATGTAATAAATGAAAGAATTTTAACTCTTTTAGATGATATGGCAGAAACTATGTATTATTCAAAGGGAGTTGGTTTGGCAGCGCCACAGGTGGGAGTATTAAGAAGAGTGGTGGTAATTGATGTGGGGGATGGATTAGTAGAGCTTATTAATCCTGAAGTAATAAAAAAAGAGGGTGAACAAAAGGAAGTTGAAGGCTGCCTTAGTCTTCCAGGAGTTGCAGGAGAGGTAATAAGGCCTGAAAGGGTAGTGGTATCTGCACTAAATAGAAAGGGAGAAGAAATAACTCTTGAAGGAGAAGGACTTTTAGCAAGGGCATTTTGTCATGAGATTGATCATCTTGACGGAATATTGTTTGTAGACAAAGTTATAAGATTTATTGATAAAGAAGATATTGAAATTGACGAAGAAGAACTAGAAAATGACAACAGTGATGAATAATGAGGTGATGGAAGTTGAAAATAGTTTTTATGGGTACCCCTGAATTTGCCCTCCCAAGTCTTGATATGCTTGTTAAAGAAGGCTATGAAGTAGCTGCAGTTGTCACTCAGCCTGACAAACCGGCAAAAAGAGGTAAAAAAATTACCATGCCACCTATAAAGGAGTACGCCATTAATAATGGGTTGGAGGTTTTACAGCCTGAAAAAATAAAAACACAAGAGTTTTTAAAAACATTAGAAGAAATAAATCCTGACCTACTTATAACAGTAGCTTATGGCAAAATATTGTCAAAAGAAATATTGGAGCTTCCACCTTTTGGATGCATAAATGTTCATGCTTCTCTTTTGCCTAAATACAGAGGGGCAGCACCTATACACTGGTGTATTATAAATGGTGAAAAGAGCACAGGTATTACGACTATGTACACCAATGAAGGATTAGATACGGGAGATATACTTTTAAAAGCTGAGGTGCCTATTACAGATGATATGAGTGCTGGAGAACTTCACGATAAACTTTCTATACTAGGAGCTCAAGTTTTAAAAGAGACTCTTCAAAAACTTGAGACAAATGAACTTGAAAGAAATCCACAGGATGATAGTGTAGCTACATATGCTCCCATTATTACCAAAGATATTGGGGAAATAAACTGGTCAAAATCATCTAGAGAAGTTTATAATTTAATTAGAGGAACTAATCCTTGGCCAGGAGCTTTTACTTATTACAAAGGTTGTACAATGAAGGTTTGGGAATCTGAAGTTATAGATGAAGAATCACATAGTTCAAAGCCAGGTACAATATGCAAAGTTAATAAAGAGGGAATTTTGATTTGCTGCGGTAAAGGAAAAATAAAAATAAAAGAAGTTCAATTTGCTTCATGCAGAAGGATGTGTGTAGGGGACTACATTTGTGGAAATAAAATAGATGAAGGTGAAATACTTGGATAAAAACTTCAAAAAATTTTTGCTGTTATCCGGTACGGTAATTATTTTTTCTTCTTTATTGCTTGCAGTATTAGTAATGATTTATTATTCTTCTTCAATATTTACATATAATATAATGACATTATTATTAATGATAGTGATAATACTAATGATAATATTTTTTAGCCTATCATTTTTGACGATTTTTTATGTATACAAAAATAAAGAAGTGAAAAGCAAATTTATTTTAAATGTGTCAAAAATAGGAATAAAAATATTATTGCCTATAATTATGGCACTGGCTAATTTGTTTAAAATTAATAAAAGTGTTGTAAGAAGATTTTATGTAGATTTTAATAACATTACAGTAAGCACCATAAGGAAAAAATATAAAAAAGAAGATGTAATTGTGCTTTTGCCCCACTGTTTACAGAATGCAGATTGTAATTTTAAAATAACAAATGATATTTCAAACTGCAAAGAATGTGGTAAATGTACAATTGGTGATATTTCAAGAGTAACAAGGGAAAAGGGAGTGGAATGCTTTGTAGTAACAGGTGGAACGGCGGCTAGAAATATTGTTAAAAAACTAAGACCTAAAATGATTTTATCTGTAGCATGTGAAAGAGATCTTACAAGTGGTATAATAGATGTGGGAAATATACCAGTTATAGGTATTGTAAATGAAAGACCCCATGGACCTTGTTATAACACCTGTGTTAACGTAAATTTATTAAAAGAGAAACTTGACAGTATTATAAAGTAACAATAAAATATTAAAAAAGGAGGTAGGTTTTATGCTAGGATTTATATATATTGATTCTTCTTATATAATTTTTGTGTTTCCTGCTTTATTATTTGCATTTTATGCCCAGTTTAAAGTAAAAAATACTTTTAACAAGTATAGCAGGGTGTCAAATAAAAAGGGTCTTACAGGTGCGGATGTAGCAAGAGCCATATTAGAAAGAAACGGACTTTATGATGTGAGGGTTGAAAAAGTAGCCGGAGAGCTTACAGACCATTATGACCCTAGAAATAAGGTATTAAGGCTTTCCCAGGTTGTATATGGTAGTAATTCAGTTGCAGCTATAGGTGTTGCAGCTCATGAAGCAGGTCATGCTATACAACACAGTGTTAGCTATGGTCCATTAGCTTTAAGAAGCAGCTTGGTACCTTTAGCGGGAATTGGGTCTAATATGGGTTTCCCTTTATTTGTAATAGGTCTTATTTTTAGTTTTGAACCATTAATTTATGCAGGTATAATTGCATTTTCTCTGGCAGTGATATTTTACTTAATTACACTTCCGGTGGAGTTTAATGCAAGTAGCAGGGCTATTAGGTCCTTAGAGGATACAGCTATTTTAGACTATGATGAAGTTGATCCTGCTAAAAAAGTTTTATCTGCAGCTGCAATGACATATGTAGCTTCTGCCGCTGTTGCAATAGGTCAGCTTTTGCGTTTGCTTTTTATAGCTGGCAGAAGAAGAAGGTGAACAAAGTGAGTATTGATGCACCAAGAGAGATGGCAGTTAAGATTTTATATGATATAGATAAAAATGGTGCTTACTCAAATATATCTTTGAGTAAGCACTTAGATAGTGGAAACTTTAAGGATATAGACAGGGCTTTTATTACTGAATTGGTTTATGGTATTTTAAAGTGGAAACTAACCATTGATTTTATAATTTCAAGTTTCTCAAAAATAAAGCCAAAAAAGATATCCCCATGGATATTAAATATTTTGCGTATAGGAGTTTATCAGATTATTTTTACAGATAAGATACCTGTCTCAGCTGCTTGCAATGAAAGTGTAAAACTTGCAAAAAGATATGGGCATGCAGCAAGTAGTAAATATGTAAATGGTGTTTTGAGAAATATAGCAAGAAATAAAGGAAATATAAAGTATCCTGATAAAAAAGATGATTTATCTAAATTTTTGTCTGTAAATTATTCTCATCCAGTTTGGATGGTTGATGAATGGTTAAAAAGATATGGAGAAATATTTACAGAAGAACTTCTTAAAAGCAATAACCAAACGCCACACTTCATAATAAGAACAAATACTTTAAAAATCTCCAAAACAGATTTAAAGAAAAGATTAGAAGAAGAAGGCTTTGAAGTTGATTATGGTCAATATATAGAAGAGGCACTTATAATTAAAAATCCAAAGTCTTTACATGAAATAGATGCTTTTAAAAAGGGATATTTTCAAGTTCAAGATGAAAGCTCTATGCTTGTAGCAAGTATACTTAATCCGGAGCCGGATGATTTTGTTTTGGACGTATGTAGTGCTCCAGGTGGAAAAGCTACACATTTAGCTCAGTTGATGGACAACAGGGGCAAAATAATAGCAAGGGATATCCATGAGCACAAAATACAGCTTATAAACCAAGCTGCAAAAAGGCTTGGGATTGACATTATAAAAACAGAAATTTTTGATGCAGTTACATTTGATGAAAAACTTGAAGAAAAGGCTGATAAGGTTTTAGTTGATGCCCCATGTACCGGACTTGGTATTATTAGAAGAAAGCCTGATATAAAATGGACAAGGAAAAAAGAGGATAAAAATGAAATTATAAAACTTCAGAAAAAAATATTATCTACTTCTTCAAAATATGTAAGAAAAGGTGGTATAATAATATATAGCACATGTACAATAGAGCCCGAAGAAAATGAATACATAATTGAAGAATTTTTAAAAAACAATCAGGATTTTTCTTTAGAAGATGCCTGGGTGAATTTACCGGAAAATCTAAAAGATTTAACTGGGAATTTTAATGAAAGAAAAGAATATATACAGCTTTACACAAATAAACATGGAGTTGATGGTTTTTTTATTGCAAAGCTGAAGAAAGGGAGTTAATTTAATATGGAAGGGAAAGTTGACCTTCTAAACATGGAGATAGATGAATTGGAAAATTTCCTTATAAGCTTAGGAGAGCAGAAGTTTAGAGCACGTCAGATATTTGAATGGGTAAACAAAGGTGTTAAAGATATTGATTGTATGACCAATTTATCCAAACCCTTGCGGGAAAAACTTAAGCTTAAGGCATATATAAATAATTTTGAAATAGTAAAAAAGCTTATATCAAAAGTTGATGGAACTAGAAAGTACATTTTTAAACTTTATGATAATGATGTTATAGAAAGTGTTTTAATGAAGTATTCATATGGATTTAGTGTATGTATATCATCTCAGGCAGGCTGCAAAATGGGGTGTAGTTTTTGTGCTTCTACAGGAGCAGGTTTTAACAGGCATTTAAGTGCTGGTGAAATGCTAGATCAGGTTTTAACAATAAAAAATGATATAAAAGAAAGAATTGGCAATGTTGTTATTATGGGCATTGGAGAGCCATTAGATAATTATGACAATTTGATTAAATTTTTAAAATTAATTAATCATAAAAATGGATTAAATATAGGCCTTAGGCATATTGCAGTATCCACCTGTGGCCTTGTACCACAAATATTAGAGCTTTCAAAGGAAAACATGCCTATTACATTGTCAGTATCCTTACATGCTCCTGACGATGAAACCAGAAGGAAAATTATGCCTATTAATGACAAATATCCACTTGACAAATTAATTGAAGCATGTAAGATATATACTATGATTACTAATAGGCGGATTACATTTGAATATTCCTTAATTGACGGTGTTAACGACTCTTTAGAACATGCAAAAAAACTTACAACGCTTATAAAAAACATGTTATGCCATGTAAATTTGATACCTGTAAATACGGTATCAAATACTGGATATAAAAAAAGTAGCAGAAAAACAATTCAAATGTTTAAAAATATTTTAGAAGGACATGGAATTGAAGTAACTGTTAGGCGAGAGTTAGGGAGTGAAATTAATGCTGCTTGTGGTCAATTAAGAAGAAATATTATGAGTTAGATGATATGGTACGCTTTTTTTAAAATTAGTAAGAGAAACTGATGTATTGTAGGATAAAAACAACATTTTCCATAGAGTATATATAAAGTTAATCTAGGGAGTGGTATAGTGAGATTTGCAGCTATAAGTGATAAGGGTATAGTAAGAGACATAAACGAAGACAGCTACAGAATTATAACCAACCAAGATGGAGTTCCAGATACATTTATTATTGCAGATGGCATGGGAGGGCATAGTTCAGGGGACGTGGCAAGTAATATGGCTGTTGAGTTTGCAAAAGATTACATATTAAACAATCCTGAAGTTTTTTCTAGTGAGGAAAGTATATTTGATGGGATAAAAATTTTAATAGAAGAAGCAAATAAGGCAATTTATGAAAAGGCAGTCCTATCTAAAGAAACATTAGGAATGGGCACCACCTTTATTTTAACTATTGTCTTAAACAACAAGCTGTATATAGGACATGTAGGAGATAGCAGAGTATATCTTATAAGAAACAATAGTATAAAAAAGCTGACTGTTGACCACTCTTATATAGAAGAACTGATAAAGAATGGTTCAATTACAAGAGAGGAAGCAAAGAACCATCCAAAGAAAAACATAATTACTAGAGCTTTAGGTTGTAATGAAAGCATCTTAGTAGACACGTTAAGTAGTCCTATAGATAAAAATGATATATTTGTTTTATGTACTGATGGTTTGACAAATATGCTGTCAGAATATAAAATAATGGAGATAATATTAGAAAATGATGATTTAAGTTATTCTTGCAGTGAGCTTGTTAGGTTGGCAAATGAAAAAGGTGGAGATGATAATATAACTGTTATCATCATGAAAAAGAGTTAGTAGTTTAAAAAACATTGGATTATTATAAGTTTTTAGGTAAAAGATATAGATTAGAGGTGCTGATATGATAGGTCAAATCCTTGGAAATAGATATGAATTGATTGAAAAAATAGGTGGAGGTGGAATGGCCCTTGTTTACAAGGCAAAATGCAAGTTACTCAACAGGTTTGTTGCAGTAAAGATTTTAAGGCCTGATTTTACAAATGATGAGGAATTTATAAAGCGTTTTAGAATTGAAGCACAGGCGGCAGCCAGCCTCTCACATCCAAATATAGTGTCAATTTATGATGTAGGTAATGAAGAAGATATCCATTATATTGTGATGGAGTATATAGATGGTGCTACATTAAAGGAGTATATAGAAGAAAAGGGTGAATTAGACTGGAAGGAAGCAGTTAATATATCAATACAGATATGTTTAGCTATTGAACACGCTCATAAAAATAATATTGTGCATAGGGATATAAAACCACATAATATTTTGTTTACCAAAGATGGAATGGCTAAGGTGACTGATTTTGGAATAGCAAGAGCTGTAACTTCTTCTACAATAACAATGGTGGGTGGGACAATAGGTTCAGTTCACTATTTTTCTCCTGAACAGGCAAGAGGGGGATTTACAGATGAAAAATCAGACATTTACTCTTTAGGAATAGTACTTTATGAGTTATTAACAGGAAGTCTTCCTTTTAATGGTGATACACCTGTTTCAGTTGCTATTAAGCACATACAGGAAGAGCCTGAAGAACCTATAAATGTGAACCCTCAAATTCCAATTGGAGTAAATGATATTGTAAAAAAAGCTATACAAAAGGATCAAAATAGCAGATATCAAAAAGCTTCCGAGCTTTTAGATGATTTGTATGAAGTTTTAGATAAACCAAGTGCACAATTTTTTGAAGAGACAAATATTGAAGATTCTCCTACTGTAAGAGTACCAGCACTAGGTGAGAATTCTTCATTTATAGATAAGGGTATACCTAAGAAAACAGGTGATAATGATATGAAAAGGAAAAAGAAAAAAGAAAAAACCACTACAATAGTGGCAGTTGCTACATCCATACTTGTAGTTGCTTTAATATTGTTTATGGTAGGGAAAGTTATAATGTCCCAAATGGAGCAAAACAATAAGGAGTTTATTGTAGGCGATTATATAGGAATGGATTACAAAGAAGTGGCTAAAATGCTAGAAAATAACAACATTAGAGTTAATCTTGTAGAAAGGTTTAATGATGATGTACCAGAAGGGGAGATTTTTTATCAGGATAGAGGAGAAGGAGAAACCTTAATACCTGGTGAATTTAGTGAAATAGAAATTCATGTAAGTAAAGGACCTGAATATTTTGAAATACCTGATTTTAGGAGAACTGATTATAGGCAGGCAGGTAGTATATTAAGAGAAAATGGAATTTTAGTTGCTGAAGAACTTGAATATAGTGATACAGTTGCAATTGACTTTGTTATAAGAACTAACCCGTCTATGAATGCAAAAGTAAAAAGCGGTGAAAGAGTAACTATATATAGAAGTATTGGACCAGAAATAAAAACAACCATAGTTCCTGATTTAATTGGCAAGACCAGAGTTGAAGCTACTACTATGGTAACAGAAAGAAAGCTTAAAGTTGGGGATGTTTATCCAGAGGATATGGCAAGTGTAGTTGATAAAGTAACTAGACAGGTACCTGAGCCAGGTATAGAAGTTAATGAAGGAACTGCTATAAGCTTTTATTTTGATGAATTAATACCTAAAGAAATAGAGGTTAATAGAGTTGTAGCTTTAGAAGACGAGGACAATTATGGTGACAGTATAAAAGTTCTAATAAATACAAAAAAATCAAATAGTGATGAAGTAGAAACGTTAGTAAGGGATACTGTGAAAAAAGAAGATTTTCCAATGGTTATCCAGATACCTGTGCCAGAAGACGGAAGCACACAGGTAAAGATATATTTAGATCAAAAGTTTTATAAAGAATTTGAAGAAAGGTACTAGGGGGTACAAAATTTGCCGAGAGGTATAATCATAAAAGGGATAATGGGATTTTATTATGTTAAGACAGAGGATGGAGTATACGAATGCAAGCCTAGAGGACTCTTTAGGAAAAATTCTATTACTCCTTTGCCTGGCGACAAAGTTTCCATTTCTATTATTGATGAGAAAACAAAGGTTGGCAGTATAGATGAAATATTGCCAAGAACAAATGAGTTGATCAGACCTTCTGTGGCAAATGTTAATCAAATTGCAATAGTTTTTTCAATAAAATCACCTTTGCCAGACTTCATGTTAATTGATAAAATTCTTCTTACTGCACACCAAAAGGGAATAGATGTAGTTATTTTAATCAATAAAATTGACTTAGGTGAAACAGAAGAATGGGAAAAAATTGAAAATTCCTACAAAAAAATTGGATATAAAATTATACCGTTATCTTCTTTAAAAGATATTGGCTTTGATGAATTGGAAGAAGTATTAAAAGATAAAGTTACTGTTTTTGCAGGTCAGTCAGGAGTAGGGAAGTCAACAATTCTAAACAAGATAATGAACTCCTATGTTATGGAAACAGGAGATGTAAGCAGAAAAAATGAGCGTGGAAGGCACACTACAAGGCA
>DUVG01000103.1 GCA_012841175.1 Clostridium sp. | reverse complement strand
TTGCATTTATGAATGAACTTGCTATGGTATTTGATCGGATGGAAATCGACACAAAAGAAGTTGTTGAAGCAATGAATACAAAATGGAATGCGCTTGGATTTACGCCAGGCCTTGTTGGCGGACATTGCATAGGTGTAGATCCTTATTATTTTGTATATGAAGCAGAAAAACTAGGATATCACAGTCAGATAATTTTATCAGGAAGAAAAATAAACGATGGGATGGGCAAGTTCATAGCAGATGCCATAATAAAGAAGCTAATATTAGCAAATAAAGTAGTAAGACAAGCTAAAGTTGTTATTTTGGGTTTAACTTTTAAGGAGAATACACCTGACACAAGAAATTCTAAAGTTATAAATATTATTGATAGTCTTAGAGAATACGGCATAGAACCAATTATCGTTGATCCAGAAGCTGATGTACATGAAGCTAAGCATGAGTATGGTATTGATTTAGTTGATATTAAAGATGTGAAGGATGTCGATTGCTTAGTGTTGGCAGTTGCTCATGATGTATTTAAGCGTATGAGTTGGAGTGAAATTGATTCTTTATATGGTGATTTTGAGAATAAGGATAAGGTTCTAATCGATGTAAAAAGTATCTTAGATAGAAAAGAAATTGAAGAAAAAGGTTATAGCTATTGGAGATTATAGTAGTTATTAAAGTTGAGGGTTAAGATGAAAGTATTACATATTAATTCATATTACGGCTCTAGTAAATTTTATAAAAACTTATATAAAAACCAAATAAAAAACGGTTTGGATATTCAAGTTTTTGTGCCGACTCCTGTAAGTTTTGATATAAATGAATTTGATTATGGTGAATATACTACGGTTAGTAAAAACCATAGTAAATACGATAGATTCATTTTTCATATCAAGCATCAAAAAATTTATAAAGATATACAAGAAAAATATAATATAAAAGATTTCTCTATAATCCACGCACACTCCTTATTTTCAAATGGATACATAGCAATGAGATTGAAAAAAGAATATGGAATACCATATATTGTCGCAGTAAGAAATACCGATGTAAATCTATTTTTTAAAAGGATGATTCATTTAAGAAAAATAGGATTAGAAATATTAAGGGAAGCAGGTCAGATAATTTTTTTATCAAAACCTTATAAAGAGCTAGTAATAGAAAAATATATACCTCAAAACCTCCGGGAGACAATTAACAGCAAAGTTTCAATTATTCCAAATGGTATTGATGAATTTTGGTTTAACAATGCTGGTTCTCCAAGACAAAAACTCTACAACAAATTACAACTATTGCAAATAGGGGATATTGATAAAAACAAAAACATTATAACCACTATAAGTGCAATAGAAATATTACTTGAAAAGGGCTGCGAAATCAAGTTGAATGTAGTAGGCAAAATAAAAGACCAAAAGATATTTGATAAAATAAAAGAATTAGAATATGTAAATTACTTAGGATATGTTTCAAAAGAAGAATTAATTAAAATATACCGGAAAAACGATATATTTATCCTACCTTCAATCCATGAAACCTTTGGTCTTGTTTATGCAGAGGCTATGAGTCAAGGGTTGCCTGTTATTTACACTAGAGGGCAAGGATTTGATGGGCAGTTTAATGAAGGAGAGGTTGGTTATTCTGTCCGATATAATTCAGCTGAGGAGATTGAAAGGAGAGTAAGAGATATCATAGAAAATTATGAAGCTATCTCGAAGAATTGTATAGCAAAAGTAAATAGGTTTGATTGGGATAAAATTACCAATGAATATATCAATATGTATTTAAAAATGAATAAAAGAAATAATCGTATAAATTTGTATAAAAGGATAGATTAAAATGGTTAACTTCAGTTTAGTTGTTCCCGTGTATAATATAGAAAAGTATTTATATCAATGTGTGAATAGTATATTTAATCAAACACTAAAGAACTATGAGGTTATTTTAATTAATGATGGGTCTACCGATAATTCAGGTAAGATATGCGATGAAATAGCATCGGCTCACGATAATGTCACGGTTATTCATAAAAAAAACGGGGGGTTATCTGATGCGAGAAATATAGGCCTAACGCGGGCTAAAGGTGAATACATTGTTTTTATTGATAGTGATGATTATATTGAACTAGGCTCTCTGGAAAAATTTCAAGATCAGCTAGAAAAATCCCAAAAGCCAGATGTGATGATAACAAAAATAAAAAAGGTGTATCCAGACGCCAATATAAAATTTATGGATGGAAATATGCCAGTTGATAATTTGTTAAATAGTGATAAGGAAAAAATTTTGGAGTGGATGTTTAGCAACTCGAATAGCTTGTGGCCAGCTGTTAGATATGTTGTGAAAAATGAGCTGATAAAAAAGAATAATTTAGAATTTGCAGTAGGTTATTTTCACGAGGATATAGATTGGACCTCAAAATTATTTTTGTATGCAAACAAATTTACAATTTTAAATTTTTATTGGTACAATCATCGTATGGAAAGAAAGGGTTCAATTACAAACACTAAAAATGCGAAGCGAACCTTGGATGTTATAGAGTTAGTATCAAAAAATATTAACAATGCTGAATATTACATGTTATTATGTAATCAAAAGGAATTAATCTTTACAAGACTTGTAAAATCAATATTATTCAATTTGGGAGATTATAAATACTATAGTAAAAATGAAAAGGAACTTGTGGATAAATTGATTTTAGATACGAAGAATGTTTGTAATTTTGATGGTGTTTACAAGCTTTGATATATATAAAAACTACTTTTTACTGATAAGTGTGAATGCTAGTTAATGTTAATTATTAAACCCCTGTTTAGAAAGGCTTTGCAACAAATGAAAAAACAGATGTATTTCAACGATATGATTTTTCTAAGTCATGGTAATAAAATAATTATAAAAGACAAAGAGGGATCTAAAGGCATGAAATATCTGACAATTAGTGAATTAGGTAAAATTAATTATTTCAACCTTTATAATAGAGCACTAAGACATGGGATACATAATTTTTACAAAATTAATAGCAACATTGATTGCGTTATAATAAAAGGCAAAATTTTGTTTTATGAGAACAGAAACTTAATAAACACATTAGAGATAAATAATGGTTCCAGGCCATTAAGGAAAGGAGTGGTTTATAAAGAGGATTATATAATATATAGTGAATACTATGGGAATAAAGGAAGAGAGCCAATTCATGTTTATAAGTATAACTATATAAATGATAAAAAAGAAATAGTATATACATTTAATGACATTAGGCATATACATTTTATTCAAGAGGATATTAATAACTCTAATTATTTATACATAGGTACAGGTGACCTCGATGATGAATGTGGAATCTATAAATTTGATTTAATTAATCATATATTACAGGTAATTGGTGGTGGATCTCAAATGTGGAGGGCTGTATCGCTTTTACAAACAAACAAGTTTTTATATTGGGGTACAGACAATCCAAGTGGTACGAATTATATTATGAGATATAATCTAGAGAGTAATAGAGTAGAAAAATTACAACAAATAGATGGACCGGCATACTATTCAGCAAGAGCAAAAAGTAATGAAATGTATATTGCTACTACTATTGAAGATAGGAAAAGACATAAAGCCATCATATACAGAACTTTAGATGGGCAAAATTGGGACAAGTATTTAGAGTTTAAA
The DNA here is from genome assembly GCA_012841175.1 of Clostridium sp. Lineage (GTDB taxonomy): Bacteria > Bacillota > Clostridia > Acetivibrionales > Acetivibrionaceae > Herbivorax. Next base: position 2,889 of record DUVG01000103.1, on the reverse strand, counting down.
AAGGATGCTTTACACACTAAGTATTTTGGTTACGGATTGGTAGAATTTATAAATAATCAAGAAGAATTAAATGAGTTAATGTATAATTTAATTGGATTAAAAGAATGACCTTCAATTCCGATAAAAAGGAGAACTGGAATGAAGAATCTTCAAGCAAATATTAATATATTAAGAGGACAGCTTAATAAAAGAATCTTAGCGAAAAGAGCAAAAGGAAAAATAAAACTAATCCACAAGAGTTTATTGGTAGGGTGAAAAAATGAAAATATTGCATTGTTGTTTAGCAAATTTCTATATAGATGGTTATGGTTATCAAGAAAATATATTGCCCAAGATGCACAAAATACAAGGACATGAAGTTTCTATTCTCGCATCGACAGAAACATATATTGATAGTAAAAAAATAGGGTATGTAGGACCTAGTTCATACTATACTGAATCTGGCATTCCAATAACAAGGGTTCCTTATAAGAGGATATTGCCTCATTTTATAATGAGAAAGTTACGCATTTACTCTGGTGTAACAGAAGTATTATATTCTTTTAAACCCGATATTATTTTTATTCATGGTCTTCAATTTATTAGCATCATAGATATTGTTGATTATGTCAGCAATAATCCGGAAACAAAAATTTATGTAGACGGACATACAGATTATATTAACAGCGCAAAGAACTGGATATCAAAGAATATTTTGCATGGTATAATTTATAAGTGGTGCGCAAAGAAGATTGAACCGTATACTCAGAAATTTTACGGAGTACTTCCAGCAAGAGTTGAGTTTTTTAAATCTATGTATGGTATTTCTAAGGAAAAAGTAGAGTTATTGGTCATGGGGCTAGATGACAGCTCTATTGATTTTAAAAATAGAGAGAAAATACGTTCTGCTATAAGAAATAAAATCAATATTAATGAAGATGATTTTGTTTTAATTACTGGAGGAAAAATTGATAGAAGAAAAAACATCCATTTGTTAATGCAAGCCGTAAACGAATTAAATATTTCAAACATAGTATTAATTATTTTTGGAATACCCGATGATGATATAAGGAGTGAATTTGAAGAACTGTTGAATTATAATCACATGAGATATATTGGATGGATTAAGGCAGAAGAAAGTAGTGATTATTTAATGGCATCAGATTTAGCCGTGTTTCCAGGGACTCATTCTGTTCTATGGGAACAATCTATAGGATTAGGGTTACCTTGCGTATTTAGAAAATGGGAAGGGTTTCAACATGTGGATCTGGGCGGAAATTGTGCCTTTATTGAGAATGAAAATGTTGATGAAATTAAGGAAGTAATAATGTCAATATATAACAACCCAGAATTGTATTCAGAGATGTTAATAGTATCGACTGAACAAGGTATTCCAAATTTCTCATACTGCCAAATTGCAAAAAAGGCAATTGAAGAATAATTATGGATCCATTTTATTAGCAAAGGAAGATATGTATGTTATATGAAAAAATAAAAAGTAAAAAAGAGAAAATAGCAGTTATTGGTCTAGGGTATGTAGGTTTGCCTTTAGCGATTGCTTTTTCGAAAAAGGTTAATGTAATAGGTTATGATATTAATGCCCAAAAGATAGAGATATATAGAAAGGGTATTGATCCTACGGATGAAGTTGGTAATAAAGCTATAAGAGAATCTACAGTAGTTTTTACAAGTGACGAAAACATTTTGAGTGAAGCTAAGTTTTATATTATTGCAGTTCCGACGCCGATAAATTTGGATAAGACACCGGATTTATCACCTGTAGAAGGTGCCAGTAGGATTGTTGCCCGTAACTTAACCAAGGGTTCTATTGTTGTTTACGAATCCACTGTTTACCCTGGGGTAACTGAGGATATTTGCATTCCAATATTAGAAAAAGAATCAGGATTAATTTGTGGAGAGGACTTTAAAGTTGGATATTCGCCTGAACGTATTAATCCTGGTGATAAAGTACATAGGCTAGAGAATATAGTTAAGATTGTATCGGGAATCGATGAAGAAAGCTTATATGAAATTGCTAAAGTTTACGAGCTAATTATTCAAGCAGGTGTTCATAAAGCTAGCTCAATTAAAGTTGCAGAAGCTGCAAAAGTAGCCGAGAATAGTCAAAGAGATATAAATATTGCGTTTATGAATGAACTCGCCATGGTTTTTGATAGAATAGGAATTGATACTAAAGAAGTAATTGAAGCAATGAATACGAAGTGGAATGCTCTTAAGTTTTATCCAGGTCTTGTTGGTGGACATTGTATAGGAGTAGATCCTTATTATTTTCTTTATGAAGCTGAAAAATTAGGTTATCATAGTCAGATTATTCTATCCGGACGAAAAATCAACGATGGCATGGGTGAATTTGTTGCAGATGCAATAATTAAAAAGTTGGTGCTTTCTAATAAAGTGGTCAAGCAATCTAAGGTGGCGATTTTAGGTGTTACATTCAAAGAAAACACTCCTGATTCAAGGAATTCAAAAGTTGTGGATATTATTAACAGACTAAGAGAATATGGTATTCAACCTATAATTGTTGACCCAGAAGCCGATGCTATTGAGGTAAAGAGAGAGTATAACATAGAATTAGTTGATATAAATAATGTTAAAGATGTAGATTGTGTAGTTTTAGCGGTTGCCCACAACGAATTTAGAGATTTAACTTTAGATCAAATAGATGCATTATTTGGAGATTATAATGATAGTGAAAAAGTGATTATTGATGTAAAGAGTGTTTTAAATAAAAATAAAGCTGAAGAGAAAGGATATATTTATTGGCGATTATAGACTAAATATATTAATTTAGCGTGCTTAGTAAAATTAATATCCATATTTACACATAGATTTATTAAATTCAAGGGGTGATACTATTAAAATCCTTATTATTGCCAGAGGCTACCCAAC
>DUVG01000012.1 GCA_012841175.1 Clostridium sp. | reverse complement strand
GTTTAAAATATTTGAAATAGACGACAGTTTCATACTTGATGGCGCAAGTCTTAGAAGAGGTTGGGATTTTGAAAGAAATTATATATGGGATTTATATCTTTTAAAAGAAGACAGGGAAGCAAAAGATTATAAATATATAAATGTTTTACTTAATGCTAAGACTGGCGAAATGTTAAGCTTTGACATTAGTTATCCAATGGCGGAAGGAGAGAATAAATACACAGAGGAAGAAGCAAAGAAAGCAGTGGAAGAATTTTTAGAAAAAATACAGCCTGAAAAATTTAAAAACACAAAGTATGAAAAATCAGATAATGATGTAATTATACCTATAATGGAAAGGGAAACCGGCATATACAACTTTAGATACGTAAGAATGGTAAAGGGCATACCATTTGTAGATAACTATTTAAATGTAAGATTTGACGGGAGAAACGGAAAAATATATGGTTTTTATATGAATTGGCAAGAAGTGGACTTTCCTTCAGCTGAAGGTGTTTTGAAACTAGAGGAAATATACGATTTCTTTTTTGAAAATGTGGGATTAAATTTAGAATACAGAAAAATGAATTTACCATATTTTATCCCTGAAATGGCTAGGGCGGTAGCTGAGGCAGCCGGTGTGGCAGTTGATGCGGCAGCTAGTGTGGCAGTTGATAGTGCAGCCGACGTGGCAGTTACTAGTGGAATGCCTGTAGCTGAAGCGACAAAGAAGTCTGTAAGTTTAGTGTATACTGTTAATACTGGAAAACCGTCAATACTTGATGCTTTCACAGGAGAGCTGCTAAATGCCGATGGACAGCCATATGTAGAAGAAGCACCTATTGAGTATACAGATATATCTGACCACTATGCAAAAGAGCAGATAGAGGCTCTTGTTGAAATAGGAATTGGTTTAGAAGGTCCAACCTTTAGGCCTAATGAAAAAATTAAGCAAAAAGATTTTCTATTGTTAATATCTCAGATAATAGACAGAGGATATGAATTTTACAACAAAACTGCTTTAGAAAATGCTTCAGAAACAGAAAATCTTTATAATTTACTAATAAGAGAAGGCATAGTAAAAGAAGGGGAAAAAGATCCGGAAGCAGCATTAACCAGGGAAGAAAGTGTTAAATTTGTGATAAGAGCCTTAAAATATGACAAAATTGCGGATTTAAAAGACATATTTAAATGCGAGTTTTTAGACAAAGATGAAATTGATGCTGATCTTATAGGTCATGTTGTACTAGCAAAAGGTTTCAATATAGTAAATGGCTATGGAAATTATTTCAGACCAAAAGAAGAACTTAAAAGAGGAGATGCCATTATTATAATTTACAATTCCCTTAAAATATAGTTAAAAAAGACATAAATGAAAAAAGGGTATGGGTTTTTAAAAGCCCATGCCCTTTTAAAGTATAAACTAAAATTCTATAAGCATCATGGTAATATCATCACATATTTTCTTAAAATCACTAAATCTAATAAAGTGGGACACATCGTCTATTATTTTATTTAAAGTGGATGTTGGGGAGGAAGTGCTTTTTAGCAATATATCTAAGAGGTTTTCCTCTCCATATTGTTTGTTTTCATTATTTTTCAATTCAATAATACCATCTGAATAAAGAAATAACCTATCGTTTTTTTCATAAGTTATGTGCTTTTCTTTGTATTTGGAGTTTTCTACCCAGTTACTTATAGGTATTCCCGGTATTCTTAACAAATCAAATCTTTCGGTTGCAGTGTTAAATAATATAGGTGGAACATTGTGTCCTGCATTTGAATAGGTAATGGTACTGTTTTTTATATTAATTACAGCATAAAAGATAGTTATATACTTTTCGGTAGTACTATTAAAGGTGTTGTTAAATTCTTTAAACAGCTGTTTTAATACCATAGATGGAGAAGTTTGATTTTTATTAATAGATGCCCTTATAAATATGGTAAGCATTGAAGCCAGAAGGCCATGACCAGATACATCTGCAATGTAGAGGCCTATATTATTGTCATCAATTTTAAATATATCCAGAAAATCTCCACCAAGTGCCTCACAAGGTTTATATACATATGAATATTTTACTGCCTCACAAGAAAAATTTCTTGGCAAAAGGCTTTCCTGAAGTTTTCGTGCCATGTGAAGTTCATTTTTAAGCTTTTTGTTTTGGCATATAATTTTTTCGTGCAGTTCTTTTATGGAAGAGATATCACGAAGAACTTCCACTACTGCTACAACATTTCCATTATCATCTTTTATAGGAGAACTCATCACAGAAAAAGTTTTGTTTTGAATTATTTCTTCTTTTATTTGAGTAACACCTTTAAATACTACTTTTCTTGATGTGCAATTATCACATGGTTTTTCCCTGCCTAAAGCTTCGTAGCATTTTTGGCCTATATAACAACCTTCTAGTGCTTTAGACATTGCCTCATTAACATAGAGAATATTGTCATCTGTATCAATAACTCTAACCCAATCTTGCATCCCGTTTATAATATATTTAATAAATTTTTCGCTATTTATATTTTTAAAGTTATCTGTACTTTTCATGTATTTTAACCTCTGGTTTTAATTTGTCATTTTAAAAAGACTAAAAAATTAAATTTATTTAAGACTCAGGTTTTAGTAAGGAGAAATTATTTCTATACATTTTTGATGTTAAAATTTATATAAGTTTAAGCTAAAAGATTAAAGTAATGTTTTGTATATTATAACAAACTTAAATTTTAATATCAATTAAATTTAGTGGTGCTTAAAAATATTTAAAGGCTCAAAGATATTTAATAGGGTAAAAATAAAAAGAAAGTAATATTATAACTGTATTAGGTAATAATATAATTAGAATTAAAAAATTTGCCTCAGGGAGAGTATGTATGTTAGTAAAACCACTTTATAAGCAAGTTTACATTGATACAAATAAAAGCTGTGCTTTTAAAAGGTTTACAGATGCTTGTTATGAAATTATAAAGACTTCAATGAAAAACGGGTATAAATCTATAGTATTTGTATGCATTGGAACAGATAGATCAACTGGAGATAGCTTAGGTCCCCTTATTGGATATAAAATAGGCGATTTAAATTATAAAAATGTCTACATACATGGAAATTTAGAAAAGCCTGTACATGCCAAAAATATAGATACGGTTATGGACAATATATTGAGGAATTATGAAAAACCTTTTATTATTGCCATTGATGCATGCCTTGGCAAACTAGACCATGTGGGATTGATAACAGTAGGGGAAGGTTCTATAAAACCAGGTGCTGGGGTAAAAAAAGACCTTGCACCTGTGGGAGATATGTATATAACGGGAATTGTTAATTTTAGCGGGTTTATGGACTATTTAATTTTGCAGAACACTCGCCTTAGTGTAGTTATGAAAATGGCAGACATGATTTCCATGGGAATTAGGTATGTATTGTGGAAGGCCAATAAGGATCCTGTATTTAGCTCTGTGCTTTTAGTTAATTAATAAAGGAACATTATAAAATCTTCTCCATAATATAAAATAGGTATTTTAAAGGCTTTTGCCAGGAACGGAGCTAGATTATGGATGAGTATATAAAAGAAAAGGGCAGTGCAATATATAAGCATAAAAAAGCACATAAGAGAGACATAACCAAAAAAAATAAAAATTTTAGAATTGTACTTAAGACAAGAGAAGTATATAATTCCTAGTTTTATAGTTAACAAATAAAAAAGCCTGTAAAACCATTAACTCGAAAGGATTTGCAGGCTTTAATTATCTTTTGCAAATTGTGTAATATTTTTATGTACCTCCCTTTGTCCCTGACAAAAAACAGTTTTTTTGACATGACATAAAATAAGCGATACAATAATAAAATTGGCTATAATTATATAGTTATTTATACTAAAGGAGGTAGAGTAATGATTTTAAAGAGACTATTTTTAAAAAGCTTAGTAGTGATGATGTTAGTTGTTATGTGTTTTAGCAGTTTAACTACATTTGCAGCAATAGGAGACGGTGCAGAGGAAATATTAGTAAATAAAGAGATTGTTGATAATTTAGAAAGTAAGGATGCAATAAATAATTACAAATTCCAATTGCCGACACCTGGTAAGGTAAGCATAACATTTAAACATGAGAATATTGAAAAGCCCTATTCATTATGGAAAATTGACTTGTTTGACGGAAATAAGGACAGTGTGATGGATACTTATGGATCAAGGGGAGATGAACAAAGTACAGAAACAATGGATCTCTATCTTGATAAAGGTACTTATTATTTACGTGTAAAGTATAATATTTTGTCTGGTTTTAGCAATGTAGATTACATTCTTTGTGTTAACTACACAGAAAACCTTGGTGAATATGAAATAGAAAAAAACGATGTTGCAGAAAATGCGACTTTAATTTCAGAAGTAAACAAGCCAATTACAGGAAATGTCAGAACCGGAGAAGATGTTGATTATTACAAGTACACAATAACAAGTCCCGGTAAAGTAAATATAGGTTTTGAACATTAGAATATAGAAAAAAAATATTCATTGTGGCAAATTGACATGTTTGACAGTGAGCAAAATAATGTGATGAATACTTTTAAATCAAATGGAGATCAACAAAAAGGGCAATCCCAGGATGTTTATCTTAAAAGCGGTACTTATTACATCCGTGTAAAAAGTGATAGTTTGGGTGGTTCTAACAGTGTAGCATACAATCTTTCTGTAAACTACACAGAAAATATTGGTGTCCATGAAACGGAAATAAATAATCAGAAAGAAGCTGCAAATATTATTACCCAAATAAACAAACCAATTACCGGTAATTTACGAATTTATGATGATGTAGACTTTTATAAATTTACAACTGTTAGTTCTGGAAAAATTTATTTAGAATTTAAACACAAAGATACTGAATATACCCTTTCTGTTAATGGTACAGTAAGTTTGGAGAATCCAATTAAGGTTTTATTAAACGGAAAGCAGATTGAGTTTGACCAACCTCCGATTATTCAGGATGGACGTACACTTGTGCCTTTGCGTGCAATATTTGAAGCTATGGAGGCAACTGTTTTATGGGATAATGAAACAAAAACAGTCACTTCAATAAAGTTAGATACAACAATTGTTTTAAAAATAGGCGATAATATACTGAAAAAAAATAAGGATGAAATTGAATTGGATGTACCGGCTCAAATAGTTAATGGAAGGACGTTGGTACCGGTTCGTGCAATAGCTGAAAGTTTTGGTTCAGATGTAGGCTGGGATGGTGCTACAAAAACAGTTATTATAACACAGGAATAGAATACTTTTATAATAGACTAATACTGATAAAAGGCCTTAACTGAGGTAATCCTTGGTTAAGACCTTTTATTTAATATAGCCAACAACAGATAAGGCTTTTTTGCCGTTAATTTATAAAGGATTAATACTTGTCGAAATCTCCGAAGTCATTTGAAAGATTTATCTGAAAATCATTATTAACGGAATTTCCTTTATTGCTTCTTTTTTCAGATTCTTCCTTAAGCATTCTGATTACTTCAGCATTCAATTGATTTATGGGAAAAGAATTTGCCATTTCTTTTATGTTGAATTTATTTACTGTAGATATAAGATTATTAGCCTGATTTAAGAGTTCTTCACCCGCAGATGCACTTTCCTGGGAGGTTGCGGAATTGTTTTGAGTAACTTGAGAAACTTGGTCTATAGCCTGCTCTATCTGGGCAATTGAAGAT
>DUVG01000102.1 GCA_012841175.1 Clostridium sp. | reverse complement strand
AGAAATATACTCATTGGTCCTCATACTGATGGTCAAGCTATGAATGTATGGGTAGAGAAGTATGTTAATGATGATTGGGTGAAGATAAGCGATACTGAAGTTCATTATGAAGGACAAGGACCATATATTGGTAAATAAATAAGCATAGGTGCAAAAGTATACTTAAGGATTTTATAATTACCATATAAGAACGTTTTATGACTATTCAGGACAATTTTTTTACCACTCATACATAATGCATTGACAAAAAAAAAAAAAATGATACCTTACAGATAGGTTATAACCTTATTAAATCAAGAGAATAAATATAAGTTAATAGCGCTGTTAATCTTAATGTATCAAATTCAATATCAAGGAGGGTTAAAAATGAAAGCATTTCGTAAGTTTCTATCTTTAATGATTGTACTATCAATTGTAGTTTTAATTGGAACAGTAGGAGTAGGTGCAGTGGAAGCAAGTTCAGTAGAAGCAGACATTTTAGAAGTGGAAAGTTCACCCGAGGATATTGTTTCAACCAGAGCCACTGTGTATCTTTCAAATTTTTCATGGTATGCTAATCCATCATATACTAGCGATACCTTTGCAGTTCCTAATTGGCAAACAGGCCAAGTAAGAGGTACTGCATACTCTACAGTTTCATCTACTTCAGCACGAATTTATATTCAAAAGCAAGATAATAACAATCCTAATCAGTGGGATATTTATGGGGGGGCAAATAACTACTATATTATACCTCCTTCAGGTACAACGGAGGTTAATTTTACCTTCAGTAATCTAGAAGCTGGTACATACAGGTTTTATGTGGAAACAGGTACTTCAGGAGTTATATCTAGAGGAAGTGTTCATTCAGCTAGATTAACTTACTAATTATGTATAAATGGAATAAGTAGTATGATTTCATACTGCTTATTCCATATTCATATATATATATATGAATATCTATTTGTTTTGAAAGGGGATTTTGTGTGAAAACTGAGCTTTTTTTGCTTAAAAAATACTGGATGTCTCATAAAAAGCAAGCTTTGTCCATACTGGTATCAATAATTATAATGTCATCAGCAGTAATGTTTATTTCACTTCTCACACGATCAGAAAACCGTTATAGCTTTCATGAAGTTTTAGATATGTGTGGCAATTTTGATGGTGGGTTATATAATGCAACAGAAAGTGAAATTGATTTAATAAAAGAGCAAGATGAAATGAATCAGACTGGAAAAACAGTTGTTTTTGGACGTATTGGCAATTTCGACTATTCTGAACATACAGTTGCAGTTGGATATTTTGAAGATGATACAGCAAAGGAATTGATGCATCTTCCAATTTCACAGGGAAAATTTCCTGAAAAAGAAAACGAAATTGCTGTTGAAGTTTCCACGCTTATTTCTATGAATATTCAGCCCTTGATTGGAAGTGAGCTAAACTTTATACTCTATGATATGGATATACAGCCAATAGAAGAAAAAACATATACGCTTGTAGGGGTTATTGATGACCTTTCTTCTAATTCTTTTCGTCGCAATAATGATATAACAAATCTTGATCCATCGGAATATGTATCGGAATATCCTGATCCTTTAGCAATTACATCAAAAAAAGAGGGAGAAAAATATCCTGCACTATATACCAATGTACAATTTACTTATGTTGATGGTGAGAGGCTAGTGCGTCCTTCTTGGGAAGAGCTTGACGAAGATGTTGCGGAGCTGTTGAGGGCGAAAAGTTCTAATAATATTGGAAGGCATTATGCAATAACAAGTTTTATTACTTACCACTCTGGAAATATCTCTGAAAGATTCAGGGAAGGAGAAAAACAGGGGCTTTCTGGAAATTCCAGACTTGTAATAATATATGCTGTTATATGTCTTATAATATCAGCAATATCAATTTATATGATTATATCCATATATCTGCTAAAACGCCTTGAGAGTTTCAGGCTACTTCGCTTATGTGGGATGACTAAAAAAAGAACTCTGAGAATAATGATTTTGGAGATGTTTATATTTGGAGTAATAGGAATAGTAGTTGGTATAGGTATTGCCTCTCTTGCCCACGAAATTACTCTGTTTGCAAGACATATTATTTATAATGCACCTGTTTACAGAGGATATTTTATTGAATATGTTCTTGAAAGCCGTTCATTTAATCCTTTTATATTCACTGTTATTGTTACTGGAATAACCATATTTGCAGGTTTTATCTATCCATTTATAAAAGTATTAAAAACTCCTATCAGTAGTGGTGAAGTTATTAAAAAAATTAAAACAAAGAAATATGGAAATCCTCTTAAAAAAACTATAACTGCTTGCAGAAGTACTGTACTTATGACACTTTTTATACTCATAACTATATTTAGCAGTACTCTTGGAATGATGGTAAGGGATGGTAGTGTGGCAAGTATAGACAGTCAGTCATCTATGGCAAAAAGTATGACTGCTGGCTTTGACGGATATATATCAAGAAATAAGTGGATTGACACAGAGAAGTTTGCAAATATAAATTATGATAAAGGTTTTTCACTTGATATTATTTCAGAGCTTGAGGGAAAAAAATATGTTTTATCAGTTTCAGCTCTGCTTACGGATCATACTGTAATGGTATATCTTGAAAACAATGAGAGAGAACTTGAATTAAGAAAAAAGTTATCTTCCATAGACCTGAAAAATCAGGTTAAAAATGTAGTTAAAAGAGATAAAAGTCTTGATTTTGACCGAGAGTGGCAAGGTTATCTACAACATCATGAAGATTTTGGACTTGATGATACCTATGCGTATTACAGTATTCCTGTGGTAGCATGCAATAATTACCTTTTGTCACAGTTAGAAGAATATATTATAGATGGAGAAATAAACGTGGAAGCTTTAAATAGAGGAGAACAAGTTCTTATTATTGAACACAGAGATAATTTAGATGAAGTTAGAAATGCATTTGAGGTAGGGGACAGGATTAATATTTTTACTTCAATTGCAGTTGATGAAAAGCAAATATCAATTCTTCGTGATGACAGGTATGCGCATCTTCCACAAGAACCATTTTTTGCACATCCTGTGGTGGGAGGAATTATTACTGTTACAGATTCGGAGATTTCAAATCTCCTTGAGTATATAGGGTATAATCCCTATAAAACACCAGGATTCAATCTTATCACTTCATATGAAGGATACCGTACATGGAATTTTCCACAAAAAAATTATGATAAGGTAGGTATAAATCTTACCTCTAAAGAATATGCAGAAGAACTTGACGAATTTATTTATGGTAAAATATCTTCTGATATGGGAGTAACTTATGTAAGTTTATCCGAACAGCTTGAAGGTATCCAAAGAGACATGAAAAATAGAGCTTTTATATATTCAGTAATGCTTATACTTATGGGAGCAATATTTGTAATAGGTTTTATTAATGCTTTTATAATGTACCTTAACAATTCTATGAGACATTTTTCTTCTCTTCGTGCATTGGGAATAAGCCAGTATAATCTCAAAAAGCATATTGCAATTGAATCTTTAAAACTGCCAGTGTTTTGCGCAGTAATATCTGGCATAATATGCTTTTTAATAAAATGGGCATATAAATTACTTTTTGACTACCAGCAGGCACTGTTGACAGTAAAAGCTCCAGGAGCAGCTCCAGAAGAAGTAACGGTGCTTATGCAAAAGTACATAAAAATACAAGAAAAGTTTTTTATGAATTTTCAGCTTTGGGAGCAGGATTTTATATTACCGTTGGCTGCTATAAGCCTTGGCATATCGTTGCTTTCAACTATTATTATCTTGATTATACTCAGGAAATCAGACGATAGCATTATTGAAAAAATCAGAAGTAGCTTTAAGGAGGAATAAAATGAATATATCAGTTCAAAATCTTACAAAGGTATATGGAAACACCGAATATGCTGTAAAAGCATTAAATAATGTCTCTATTAAAATTTCTGACAAACAGTTTATTTCAGTAACTGGGCCGTCAGGTAGTGGAAAATCTACTTTGTTGCACCTTTTAGGAGGAATTGAAAATCCTACATCAGGCAAAGTTCTTTATGGCAAAGAGAATATTTTTACCCTTGATGATAAAAGGCTTTCTGAAATAAGATGCAAAAATATAGGCTTTGTATTTCAGTTTTATAACCTTATTCCCGAGCTTACTGCATATGAAAATATTATACTACCTCTATTAATAGATAAAAAGAAAGTTGACAAAAATTACCTCGATGAGTTAACAAAAACATTAGGAATATCTGATAGATTAAAGCATCTTCCATCACAGATGAGTGGAGGACAGCAGCAGAGGGTAGCAATAGCTAGAGCACTAATTAACAAACCAAAAGTTCTCTTATGTGATGAGCCTACAGGAAATTTAGACACAAAATCAGGTATAGAAGTGATAGAACTTCTTAAAAAAGCACATGATATATTTGGCAAAACAATAATAATAGTTACCCACGATCCTAAAATTGCAGACTATGCAAAGCGAAAAATACAAATCTCTGATGGAGAAATAGTAAGTGATGTTTTTTAACGGTGAAAATAAATGCAAATTCAGTGAATATAAATGTAAATAAACGTTGATAATTTAAAATGACTGTTATATAATTTTGTACATGCAAAAGTATTATAACTTTAGAGAATTATATTTTTTTAGACAGTTTATAAACAAGCTTTTTTGAATAAGATCATTAATGAGGTGTATTTGGTGGAAAAAGAAATTCTTACTTTAGAAGAGGCGGCAGAGCTTTTTAATGTTAGCGTTAAGACATTTATTAAACTTCTTAAAGAAGAAAAAGTTCCTGCAAGAAAAATAGGAAGAGAGTGGAGATTTAGCAGAAAAGCCCTTATAGAATGGCTTTCAACAGGAGAATCACAATATTATTCGGCTAGTGAAGCAGATCCAAAGGAATACTATAATAAAGTTGCACATAATTGGGAAGATATTCGCAAAGATTACTATGATGAATCAATAAAAAATCACCTTTTGAATTTAGGAATACTTAAAAAAGACAAAACCGTCATGGATTTAGGTTCAGGAAATGGATATATTTCAATAGCGGTGGCAAAGCATGTTAAAGAAGTTATAGCGGTTGATATATCTAAAGAAATGATAAAGGAACTTAAGAAAAATGCGAGAATTAATAGTATTAAAAATATTCAGACGATACAAAGTGATGATATAGATATTCCTGTAGAAGATGAAGCAGTTGATGTGGTGTGTGCAAATATGTATTTGCATCATAAAGAGCAACCAAAACTAGCTATCAAAGAAATAGGACGGGTGTTAAAGCCTGGGGGGATTATTTTTTTATCTGATTTTTACGAGCATAAAGATTTAGAACTTAAAGAAAAAATGCATGATATATGGCTTGGATTTAATAGTGAAAAAATAAAAGAATGGTTTTTGAATTGTGGATTTACAGATATTGAAATTACTACAATTAAGCAAAATGAAAAAAAGAGTTCTAAAAATTTAAAGGCAAAAATATTTGCACTTACAGCCATTAAAAAGCACTAAATTATAAGGAGAAGTTTTTTGTGAAGATATTAATTAAAAATGTTGATATAATTACATGTGACAGCTTTAAAAAAATAATTAAAAATGCATTTGTAGCAATTGAAAATGGGTATATAGTTTATATTGATAAAAATGAAAACGTTGATTTTAAGCCTGAAAGAATTGTTGATGGAAAAAATAAAGTTTTAATGCCAGGATTAATTAATGCTCATACCCATTGTGGAATGACTATTTTAAGAAACTATGCAAATGATCTTAATCTAGAAGAGTGGCTTTTCAATAATATCTTACCTGCAGAAGAAAAACTTTTACCAGAGGATATATACTGGGGTACTTTATTAGATAGATAGGTATTTGCTTTTTTCATAATATCATATTAAATTCTGTTTTTCACTACTAAAATCAAAAATCATCCAAAACAATATACATTTGCTTCATTTTTAAATAATAATCCCAAAATAATATT
>DUVG01000101.1 GCA_012841175.1 Clostridium sp. | reverse complement strand
GGGAAATAGGACACACAGTTATAGTGGTGGATGGAGAACAGTGTACTTGTGGAAGAAAGGGATGCTGGGAAGCTTATGCAGCGGCAACGGCATTAATAAGGCAGACAAAATGTGCGGCGAAGGAAAACCCAGAGTCTATTATAAACAAGCTGGTTGATGGAGATTTGGATAAAGTAGATGCAAAAACCGCATTTGATGCTGCAAAACTTGGAGATAAAACAGGGGAAGCAGTTGTAAAGCAATATATAAGGTATATTGCAGAGGGAGTTATAAATGTGATAAATATATTTATGCCTGAAGTCTTAGTTATAGGCGGAGGGGTTTGTAAGGAAGGGGATTATTTATTGAATCCTCTAAAAGAAATTGTAAATGCAGGAGTTTACAGCAGAGAAGAAATACCTCAGACACAGATAAAAACTGCACAAATGGGAAATGATGCAGGAATTGTGGGTGCAGCAATGTTGGGGATGTAAAAAAACATGATAAATAATAAATTATTTTGATTTTTAAAAAATAAAGGGGACATATATAAAGTGTCCTCTTTGTGATTAAATGAGGAATGTGGTATGAGAAATATAAAACTTATAATAGAGTATGATGGAACTAATTATCATGGATGGCAGATACAAAAAAATGCAAAAACAATTCAAGGTGTACTTGTGGATGCTATAAAAAAGCTTACAAAAGAGGAAACTGTTTTAAATGGTTCTGGCAGAACTGATTCTAAAGTACATGCATATGGGCAAGTTGCTAATTTTAAAACAAATTCAAATATTCCTGCAGAAAAGTTTTCTTTTGCGCTAAATAGAATAATTCCTGAGGACATAGTGGTGAAAAAATCAGAAGAAGTAGATATGGATTTTCATGCAAGATTTAGTGCACAGGCTAAGACGTACAGATATCTAATATACAATTCAAAATTTCCCTCTGCCCTTTTGAGAAATAGGGCTTGGTATATTCACTATCCTTTAAATTTTGAAGATATGAAAAGGGCAGCAGATTTTTTTATAGGCACTCATGATTTTTCTGCCTTTAGGGCAAGTGGAAGTGATGTTGAATGTTCAATAAGGACAATTAGTCGCATATCTTTAGATAAAAATGGTGACATAATAAGTTTAGAGGTAACCGCAAGCGGCTTTTTATATAATATGATGCGTATTATTGCAGGAACGTTAATTGAGGTTGGAAGGGGAAAAATAAAATATGAAGATATTAAGGAAATAATAGAAGGGGGAAATAGAAAAAAAGCTGGGCAAACAGCACCGCCAGAAGGCTTATATCTTGTTGAAGTATATTATTAATAATTGAAATTTTTAAAAATATATAGGGTTTTATTTTAACATAATTAAACTTACCACATAAAAGGTTAAAATTACCGTTGACACAATTGCATTGAAGTGCTAAAATAAAAATTTTTGACATTCATTTCTCATTGTAGTATACTTATATATAGAGTTCAATTAATTGCATTTATTTATAGCAGTTCTTTTTTATTGCAAATGCACTTTTTGTTATACCTTATTAAAGTATAATATTTTAAAATTTTAATATATAAAAAATAATTATGTTTTTATATTTGTGGAGG
>DUVG01000100.1 GCA_012841175.1 Clostridium sp. | reverse complement strand
ATATTTTGTCTAAACCTGTAATAATAAATAATTTTTTGATATTGTCTTTAAGGTTTGTTATTGTTATCTTCTTTTCGTACTGCTTTGCTTTTTTTAAAGCACCAACAAAAATCCCAAGGCCGGTACTATCAATATAATTAAGCTCTTTACAATCAATTATCAAATCCTTTTTATTAGCTTCCACCACTCTATAAAGATTTTCTTTTAACTCTTGAGAAGTATAAATATCAACTTCTCCAGATAAAGTCACTTTGACATAATCATCAGTTTTATCCTCTACAAAATTTAATTCCTCAGCCATATGTAACACACCTCCTCTTTTAACATAACTATTTAAAACCTCTACTATTCTTTAGGCTTCATAGTTGGAAACAGCAACACATCTCGTATAGAATAAGAATCAGTTAATAGCATTACTAACCTGTCAATACCAATGCCTAATCCCCCTGTTGGAGGCATTCCATATTCTAATGCAGTTACATAATCTTCATCCATCATATTAGCTTCTTCATCCCCTGCTTCCCTCTTTTTTACCTGGTCTAAAAATCTTGCTTTTTGGTCAATAGGGTCATTAAGCTCTGAATAAGCATTTGCCATTTCTCTACTTGTAATAAATAATTCAAATCTTTCTGTCAATTCAGGCTTATCAGGTTTTCTCTTTGTAAGAGGTGAAACCTCCACAGGGTAGTCCATTATAAAAGTTGGCTGGATAAGGTGCTCTTCAGCAAATTCTTCAAACATAAGATTTAGAATTTCTCCCTTTGTAGCTCCTTCTTCAACTTTAAGGGATTTTTCCTTAGCTATCTGCCTTGCCTCTTCATCACTTGTCACTTCATCAAAATCAACTTTTGCATATTCTTTAACAGCCTCAGCCATGGTCATTCTTTTCCACGGAGGTGTAAGATCAATTTCTTGTCCCTGATATGTAATTACAGTTGTACCTAAAACCTCTTCTGCCACTTTAGAAATTAAGTTTTCTGTTAATTCCATCATTCCTATATAATCAGTATATGCTTCATAAACCTCCATAAGTGTGAATTCTGGATTATGTTTTACTGACATACCTTCATTTCTAAACATTCTTCCCATTTCATATACCTTCTCTAGTCCCCCTACAATAAGGCGCTTTAAATAAAGCTCTGGAGCAATTCTAAGATATAAATCTATATCTAAAGTATTATGATGTGTTACAAAAGGTCTTGCATTTGCTCCACCTGGAATAACATTCAAAAGAGGTGTTTCCACTTCTAAAAATCCTCTTTCATCTAAAAAGGCTCTTATGGATCTTATTATATTACTTCTTGTAATAAAGGTATTGCGAACATCTGGATTCACAATGAGATCAACATACCTTTGTCTATATCTAAGATCTACATCCTTTAGTCCATGCCATTTTTCAGGTAATGGTTGAAGGGATTTTGAAAGAAGTTCTATCTCACTTGCTTTTATAGATATTTCTCCTTTTCTAGTTCTAAAAACTTCTCCTTTTATTCCTACCAAATCTCCAATATCAAACTTTTTAAAACCTTCATATACATCTTCGCCGATTTCATTAACTCTTACATAAATTTGGATTCTTCCATCTCTATCTTGTACGTCACAAAAACTTGCTTTTCCCATATCTCTTTTTGACATAAGTCTGCCAGCAATAGAGACATCTTTACCTTCCATATCTTCAAAATTATCAATTATAAATTTTGCAGAATGACTAACTTGGTATTTTACCACTTTATAAGGATCTTTGTTGCTTTTTTGAAGTTCTTCTAATTTAGTTCTTCTTATTCTTAATATTTCGTTTAAATCCTGAACTTCAGAATTAGTTTGCTGGTTTTTTTCATCAATATTATTTGTATTTGTCATTATAAATCCTCCCACTAAAAAATATATACTTTAAACTAATCTTTTTTAAATATTCAAAACTTATAATTATAAAATAACAGCTTACACTCTCAATGTAAACTGTCATTTTATAATTATATATTATTTATATCTAATTATACAACCTTTTAATATTATTTGCGGATATCTAAAATCTTATATTTAATAACTCCATCTGGTACTTGAACTTCTACAATAGAATCTTTTGCTTTACCAATAAGTGCTTTACCTACAGGTGACTCATTAGAAATTTTATATTTACTTGGATCTGCTTCTGTAGAACCAACTATAAAGTATTCAACTTCTTCTTCAAATTCCATATCAAAAATGCTTACTTTTGATCCAATGCTGACAACATCAGTTTTTACATCGTCCTCATCAATAACTTTAGCACGCTTTAACATAGCCTCAAGTTGAGCAATTCTTCCCTCAACATGAGCCTGCTCATTTTTAGCTTCATCATATTCGGAATTTTCAGATATATCTCCAAATGAAAGTGCCTGTTTTATTCTCTCTGCTACTTCCCTTCTTTTAACAGTTTTTAGATATTCCAACTCTTGTTCTAACTTTTTTAGGCCCTCGAACGTTAGAACAACTTCTTTGTTAATCATTTGAAGCCTCTCCTTTACTTATAATTTTGTGTTGATAATATATGCGTTGCTTTTTTATTCTAGTCCATTGCAACTCACAATTGTTAAACAAAGTATTTATGCTTTATTTAAATACCCTTTAAAAAAACTCTTTTAAAACTTTTTTTAAAGAAAAATAGTAAATCACATTGAAAATAGAACAAACACAACCATCGTGCTTATAAATTCAGATACAGAGCTTGGTACTTTGAATGTAAAATGTTCTCTAAAATATTTTTTAAAACTTTTAACCATTATAGACTACTAAATTAATATTGTCAATAACAGTTTATAAAAAGATTCTAGGAAAATATATCATTTAAATTTTCAACTCTAAATTTCCACACTCTGTTCCCCCAAAATTTCCTGTAAGTCCAGTTATTTTACAACCACTTTTTAGAAACTGGCTATATATACTATTTATAGTTCTATTATCGACATTATTTTCATTAACATTAGCACAAAAACCTCTCCTATGACAAAAAATAATAGACGCCAGTTCAAGTCTTGTAAAACTACTAATTGTGTTTTGGTCTAGCATACTTTCAATTAAATTATCAAATTTAATTGAAATACTATTTATAACTATATTGTCTAAAATATTTTCTTCTGGCCTAGCAACACCATAATTTATTACTATTGCATTGGATTTTATTTTTTTATCTTTTTTAAAAATGTTAAAATCTCCTAAGTTTATAATTACATCTACATCATCTAAGCCACTTTCAATGTCTTCTGTAAGTCTTATTGACAATCCTGTTTCATCATATATCTCGTCTATCTCCTCCTGAACATATTTCTTTTTATTAGTTATGATAGTAATAAATTTCACTAAAGGTGACAAAAGTTTTATACACGAGTAAAGCAGTTTATTATTATCCCCTTGTATAATTCCAATTTCAAATTCTTTAACACCTACACCTTTTTTGTCTGCAATTATTTCTAGAATGTTAACTAAAAGTGCAGTATAGATAAAATGCCCTGAAAAGGGATTTTTAATACAAATATTAAATTCTAAACTTGTAGGTGCTAAAGTAGGTAAAATACATTTATCTATGGAGTTTTCCATGGAATATTTATATATATTTTTTTTAAGTCTATTTATTTTAAATTTTTTAAACTCACTTATTTCTTTTAATGTATATTT
>DUVG01000099.1 GCA_012841175.1 Clostridium sp. | reverse complement strand
TTCTTTAAAAACAAAAGTATATTACTTCAACATTATATGTAAAATTTGTTTAATATTTTTTAAATTATAAATATTAATAAATATGAGAATAAGAAGGAGTAGGTAAAAGAATGGAAGAATTAGTTGTTAAGTTTTTGGATTTTTTAGAAAAAGACAAAAGATTGTCTTTAAATACCTTGCAGTCATACAAGAGAGACATTGAGCAATTTATTACATATCTAAAAGAAATGAAAATAAACAATATAACAAGTATCAATAAGACTACAGTTATTGCTTATCTCTTGCATTTGCAAAAGAAAGGAAGGGCCACATCTACTATATCACGTAATTTAGCTTCTATAAGATCCTTTTGTCAGTATTTAACTAAAAATGATATAATTAAGCAGGATCCTACAGAACAACTTGAGTCGCCAAAAGTAGAGAAGAAACTTCCACAAATATTGTCTACTAAAGAAGTTGAATTGCTTTTAGAACAACCAAAATGTGATGACTTAAAGGGATTTAGAGACAAAGCTATGTTAGAGCTGCTTTATGCAACGGGTATAAGGGTTTCAGAACTTATATGTTTAGATGTTGATGATGTTAACATTGATATGGGATTTATAAGATGTACAAAAGGTTCAAGAGAGAGAATGGTGCCAATTGGATCGGTCTCCATTAATGCACTAAATGAGTATTTGGCTAAGTCCAGAAAGCTCCTTATACAGAAAAAAGACGAGAAAGCATTGTTTGTAAATGTAAATGGAAAAAGATTAACAAGACAGGGATTTTGGAAGATAATAAAGCAGTATAAAAACCAAGCTCAGATTAATAAAGACATAACACCACATACATTAAGACATTCCTTTGCAGCACATTTACTAGAAAATGGGGCAGATTTAAGATCCATTCAGGAAATGCTAGGACACTCTGATATATCATCAACGCAAATTTATGCTCAAATAGCAAAAAACAGGATTAAGGAAGTGTATAAGAAAACCCACCCAAGGGCATAATCCATATAGCTTATTTTTGTAAATGACTATAGTTAATAATTAGATTTTACAATATAATTAAAAAGTAGGATATTCATATCTTACTTTTTTTTTATAATTTTAAAATTAGGCTTTATTGGGTTTGTGCTTTTAATATAAAAGGAAAGGAATGATATTAAAAATGAAAAGAGCTATTATAATTGTATTGGACAGTGTAGGAATAGGGGAACTTCCTGATGCTTATAAATATAATGATGAAGGCAGCAACACTTTAGGAAACATTGCAAAAGCAGTTAAAAATCTTAAATTACCCAATATGAGAAGTATTGGACTTTGGAATATAGATAGAATTTATGGAGGAGAGCCTTTAGATAGTCCTTTAGGCTGTTTTGGAAAAATGGCAGAAAAATCTCCAGGGAAAGATACAACTACCGGGCATTGGGAATTGGCCGGTGTAATAATGGATAGGCCTTTTCCAGTGTATCCTAAAGGATTTCCCAACGAAATAATGAGCAAGTTTGAAGAAAAGATAAAAACCTCTACTTTAGGGAATTGCCCTGCATCAGGAACAGAAATTATAAAGATGTTAGGAGATGAACATGTAAAGACAGGCTATCCAATCGTATATACATCAGCAGACAGTGTATTTCAAATTGCTGCCCATGAGGAGGTAATACCTGTTGAAAGGCTTTATGAAATGTGCAGTATAGCAAGGGAAATATTACAAGGAGAACATGGGGTTGGAAGAGTGATAGCAAGACCCTTTGAAGGCAGCAGTGGAAATTATGTGAGAACAAAAAGAAGAAAGGATTTTTCATTAGACCCTGTAAAGAAAACTTTATTAGATTATGCATGTGAAAAGGGATACCATGTAATAGGTGTAGGGAAAATACAGGATATTTTTAATAATAGAGGCATTACAAATTCAGTACACAGTTATGATAACATGGATGGTGTTGACAAGACAATTGAGTTTATTAAAGATAATTCTAAAGGTATTATATTCACTAATTTAGTTGATTTTGACATGTTATATGGGCATAGAAAGGATGTAAAAGGATATGCTAAAGCATTAGAAGACTTTGACTCTAGAATTCCTGAAATATTAAAGGAATTAAAGGAAGATGATATTTTGATAATAACAGCAGACCATGGCTGTGATCCTACCACTGAAGGCACTGACCACTCTAGAGAGTATGTTCCTTTACTTGTTTATGGGAAAAAAATCAAAAAAGGTGTCAATCTCAATACTAGAAGCTCTTTTGCAGATATGGCTAAAACGGTGGCAGAATACCTTAAAATTGAAGGATATATTGGAGGTATAAGTTTCTTAAAAGAAATTCTACTCTAAAACAAGGGAGGTTTTACCAATGAGAATGTATGATATTATTGAAAAAAAGCGGGATGGTAAAGAACTTGTAAAGGAAGAAATTAATTTTTTTATAAATGAGTATTGCAGGGAAAACATACCTGATTATCAGGCTTCAGCCCTTCTTATGGCTATTTTTTTAAATGGTATGAATGAAAAAGAGACATCCCTTTTAACAGAAGCTATGGCAAAGTCGGGAGATATCATTGATTTATCTGAAATAAAGGGGTTTAAAGTGGATAAGCACAGTACAGGAGGGGTGGGAGACAAGACCACCTTAATTCTAGGTCCTATTTGTGCTGCTTGCGGGATACCTGTTGCTAAAATGTCAGGAAGGGGACTTGGTCACACAGGAGGAACTATAGACAAACTAGAGTCTATTCCAGGATTTAAGACAGATATTAGAAATGAAGAGTTTATTAAAAATGTTAAAGAAATTGGACTGTCTGTAGTAGGGCAAACAGGAAATCTTGCTCCGGCAGACAAAAAATTATATGCATTAAGGGATGTAACTGCAACTGTCAACAATATTTCTTTAATTGCCAGCAGTATAATGAGTAAGAAAATTGCCAGCGGTGCAGATGGTATTGTGTTAGATGTTAAAACAGGTAGTGGGGCATTTATGAAAACCGTTGAGGAGTCTGTGAAATTGGCAGAATTGATGGTGAAGATAGGGAAAGAAATAGGAAGAAAAACCGTTGCAGTTGTTACCGATATGGATGTTCCCCTTGGAAATGCAATAGGAAATTCTTTAGAGGTTATTGAGGCAATAGAGGTATTAAAGGGAAAAGGGCCTGAGGATTTAAAGGAGTTGTCCTTTCAATTGGCATCAAAAATGCTTGAAATTTCAGGTTTAGGAGATAAAGATAGATGTATGGAGATGGTACAAAAGGCAGTTAGTGAGGGAAGAGCACTATCAAAGTTTGAAGATATGGTAAAGCGCCAGGGTGGAAATGTTATGGTGGTTGAAGATTATAATTTATTTAAAAAGGCATCTTGCGTTTATCAATATAAAAGCGAAGAAAGTGGATATATAAAGGACATGAATACAAATGCTCTTGGAACTGCTTCAATGGTACTTGGTGCAGGAAGGCAGACAAAAGAAAGCAGTATCGACCATAGTGCCGGTATTGTGCTAAATAAGAAAAAGGGAATGAAAGTAGAAAAAGGAGAGTTAATTGCCACTTTCTATAGTAGTAGCATGGAAAAGATAAAAGAGGCAGAAGAAATTATAAAAAACAGCATAAGCTTTTCTTCTTCTCCTGTTCTAAAAAGACCCTTAATTTTAGCTGAGATAAATTAAATTAATAGCATATCCTAGGGTTTTTTAGCATACTTTTAGTTATATAGCTAAAAGTATGGAGGTAATCCTATATGTTTAAAAAAAATGTTTTGTATTTTTTAATAATAACTTTGCTTTTATTTAACTTGTTTTCTTTAAATGTAGCAGCTATAGATAGCGGTGATTTAGATGGGTATGACGAAGAAGTAGTTGAAACAATGGCGGTAAATAAAAGCTTTGACAGTTTTGAATCTAAAGCATATATTTTAATTGATGCTGCAACGGGACAGGTGCTGTGTGAGAAAAATTCTCATGAACAACTTCCCATTGCTAGTGTAACTAAAATTATGTCCATGTTATTGATAATGGAGGCAATTGATTCAGGAAAAATAAAATTAGATGATATTGTAACAGCATCTGAATATGCATCTGGGATGGGAGGATCACAGGCATATATTGAGCCAGGTGAGCAGTATTCTGTAAAAGATGCATTAAAAGCAGTCGCACTTCACTCATCAAATGATGTTACTGTATCTTTGGCAGAACTAATTAATGGAAGTGAAGAGGCTTTTGTTGTTATAATGAATGAAAAAGCCAAAGAACTTGGTATGAAAAACACCCATTTTCTTG
>DUVG01000098.1 GCA_012841175.1 Clostridium sp. | reverse complement strand
GGGAGATGCTTGTTGTCAAGGGCACTCCGGAAATAAACAATTGACCTAACGAAAGACAGAGGAATTTTGAGAATGAGGTAGTAAACTAACGTAATTGCATGTCCAGTTTAATCAGGACAGACCACTTTTACTTGACACAAACATTTAAGCTGTTTATGTTGTTTTTTAATACTTTCTTTGGTATATTTAAATAGTAGAATTTAAAGCATATCTTTAAATTAAGTCATTCTTATGCACATTAAAGGTATTTATAATTACGAAGTAGTCTTTATAGAGAGGGGAATGATTTTTTTGACTCTTCCAAGGATAATTGACATTAAAGAAAAAAACAATTATGAGAAATTATCTTATGACGCGTTTATTTCAACGATAAAAGAAATTAAAGGAGGGAATCATAATTTAAGAAATGACTTTATTTCTAAATATACTCCTTTTGTTTTAAGGGTAACATCAAATGCTTTAGGCAGGTATATTGATACTCGGAATAATGATGAGTATAGTGTAGCCTTGTCTGCATTTAATGAAGCAATAAACGCCTTTGACTTAACAAAAACATACAATTTCTTTTTGTTTTCAGAGCAAGTAATAAAAAGGCGCCTAATTGATTACTTGAGAAGAAATAAGCATTCCAATGAATTCCCCTTTTCATATTTTGGTGAAAATCAAGAATTTACCGAAGAAACTTTTGGTTTTTCTTTGGATATTGGCTATGAGGATGTAGAGAACAAAGAAGAGATAGAAAAGTTTAAAAAGAACCTTAAGGAATTTGACATAAGTCTCATGGATTTGGCTTTATGTGTCCCAAAACACAGGGACTCAAGGAGGTTGTGCATTAAAATTGCAAAAATTTTAACAGAAGATGAATTTATGTATGATGACCTTATTAAAAACAAAAGATTGCCTAGAAAAGAATTGAAAAAGAAAATTAAAGTACATACAAGAACACTTGGCAATAACAGGAAATACATTATTGCATTATGTCTTATTTTAAAAAGCAATCTTGATTTATCTAAAAGGTATCTTGAGTACGCAATGGAAGGAGGCAAATGATATTGAATAGAGTGGGTGTAATATATGAAATGGAAGAAAGGAAAGCACTAGTATTAACACCAGAAGGGGAGTTTGTTGTTGTAAAAAGGCAAAATCATATGTTGCCAGGTCAGCAGATAATATTTGATGACAAAGATATATATAATAAGAAAAAATGGATTAATAAATATACTGCCATTGCGTCAGCGGCAGCTGCTGTTTTTATTGCCGTATTTTTACTGATAGGTTCTTTTAACACCAATAATATACATTGTTTTGTAAATATTGATATAAACCCTAGTTTTGAATTTACTTTAGATAGTGGATACAGAATAATAGAAGCTAAGGCAATTAATAATGATGCAAAAATTATACTTGATAATATAGAAATTAATAAAAAACACATGAAAGATGTTTTTTTGGATTTGATAAAAAAATCAATAGATTTTGAATTTATTGATCCTCGTACCCAGGATATAATCCTTGTTTCAACTGCTTTAAATGAGGAAGGATTTAGCATGAAAAGAAACAAAGATGAGGAGAAAGTTTTAGAGCTTATAGATAGTATGAATGACGTAGCAGATGAATTTGGTGAAGAGTTTAACATTTCAGTAAAGACATTAAAAGTGACTTCAAAAGAAAGAGAAAAAGCTTTAGATAATAATATTTCAATGGGTAAGTATAGTTTATATCTTAAAGTAAAAGAAACCAAAAAAGATATTAATCTAGAAGATGTAGAAAAAATGGATATTTCTGAGCTTATAGAGATATTAAATAATGAGGATGAGGAAGAAAAAGATTTAATAGAAACATCAGAGCCAGTTAGAACGCCGGAGCAAATAACTACACCTGAGCAAGTGACTACACCTGAGGCAGTTCAAACTCCTAAATCGCCATCAACAGTATTACCGGGAATTACAACAGAACCATTGCCTACAATGGAACCTATAAATACACCTATTTCACCATCAACTGATTTAGATGTAACTTCTACACCTGAAAGGGCAGAGGTGGACAAAAACAGTATAAAAATTCAATACTATTGTGAAGATGATAATATTGAACCCCAAACAATTGATTATAGTTTTAGAATTTTAAATACTGGAGATAGTGTGGTTGATCTTAGAGATGTTAAAGTGAGGTATTATTTTAAAGATGATGCAAATGTGCCTTTAGAGCTATTTGTATATTTCTTTAGTCATGGAGATAAATCGGAGGTTAATGGAGAATTTTATAAGTTACCACAAAAATCTAATGCAAATAAGTATTTAGAATTAAGATTTATGAGAGGAAAAATAGAGCCAGGAGAATTTGTTTACGTTCAAGGTGCTATTTACAGAAAGGATTGGAGCAGATTTGATCAGAGGGATGACTACTCATTTAATGCTGATGCAGACTCTTATGTAGATTGGGACAAGATGACGGCGTATATTTCAGATGTACTTGTATGGGGAATTGAACCAAATTGACTTAAAAGATAAAAGCCCTAACTTTTTAAAAGATTAGGGCTTATTAGTTCCAAGAAGTTTATATTCACTTATCTTAGTATAAATTCTTTTGTTTTCAACCTGTTCACTTTTAAAAAGATATAGGCTGTCTATATGTATTGTTTCTACATTAGGAGTTCCTATTGCTTCTTTTATTATTGAAAAATCACATTTAAAAATAAGATCTTGAGCAATTGTTATGTGAGGTACAAATTTTCTTTTTTCTTTAGGAAAACCCAAAGGGATTAGTGATTTATCAATTTCTTTATGCAATGACATCAGTTGTTGAATTCCTTCAGAAATTCCAATCCATAAAGCCTTTACAGAACTTCTACTGGCAAAAAAGCCAAAATCCCCAAAAGAGAGGTTAAAAGGTTTAGTATTGTAACATAGCTCTTTTAATACATTGTTTATTTGTTCTACTTTAAGCACACTTATTTCATCTAAAAATTTTAATGTTATGTGAAAATTGTCGATATGTTTCCATCTGCCTTTTTGTGCATATTTTTGAAATCTTTTTTGTAAAGTATAAAATTCGTTTTTTACTGCCCGATTAAAATCAATCCCTATAAAAGCTCTAATAGGAATAACCTCCTTTAAATGTAATTTTATAATTGTTTCTGGAATTGTTATTAAAAGATAAAAGTTTGTAATACTTAAAAAAAGCTTATACTAATTATTTTAACATCATTAATCACGACATACAACTACAAAATAATAAAACCAATTTTTTCTTATCAACTTAAAATTCAGTTTAAAAACTAGTTGATTTTTTTAATTTGTGGTTATATAATATAATCAAAATTTTACTTGCATATGAAAAAAGTGCAAAAAAATAGCTTCTTCATAAAAATTTGTAATTTAATCTTTGTTGAGCTGCTAAATTATTCTAGGATTTTCTAAGTATATAGAGATATAGAAACACTTCGCTAAGTATTGCTATGTATTTAAACTTATTTCATGTGTAAAATTCAAACAAATTAATTAAAAAAAGGGGGAAACGTAGTATGAGTAAAAGAAGAGTATTAGTGTTTGTTTTGGTTTTTCTTTTAGTGTTTCAGGCAAGTTTACCAGGTGCTTTTTTAAAAGTATATGGGGATGAGTCGGAAGAAAACCATGAGGCAGCGGAAAATATCACAGGTGAAGAAGAGATAGAGAAAATTAAAACTGTTGTTAATTCAAATGTAACTTTATATGAAAATACGGTATATGAAGATTTGTATATTCAAGGCGGTTCACTTAACTTAAACGGATATGAAGTGGAAGTTTTGGGAGATATCGTTCATTCCGCCGGGGCACTGAACGTTAACGGGGGAAAGCTTTTTGTAAGAGGTGACTACCTTGTACAGAGAGAAAGGGAAAACAGTAATGGTGAAATAGTATACGAAAGAGGTACTGGAAGTTTTAACATGACCAATGATGATGATTATATATGTGTTGACGGAAATCTTATAATAAACAGCAGCAGTAACAACAGATTGACAAATGGCACATTGGAAATAAAAGGGGATTTTATTCAAAAAGGAAACGAGAGTAATTTTAATCCAAGTGGAAATCACTGGGTTATTTTAAGTGGCAGCAGCTTGCAGACAGTCAGTTTTAATCCGGTAACTGCTAACTTTAGCATGCTTGAACTGAGAAACTATTCAATTGACGGAATATTTTTTGATAAGCCTGTCCGGGCAAGCCTTCTTAAGGATAACGGTTGTGTAGTAAAGTTTGCCAACGGGGGCAGGATAGGCTGGACTCTATACAGCGATCAGGTGATAGAAGGGGATTTGTATTTAAACGGAGGAGTACTTGACTTAAATGGGCATAGTTTGGAAGTCAGGGGAAATGTTGTTCAGGCTGCAGGTACTATATATATAAAGGGTGGCAGTCTTTATGTGGACGGTGACTACAGGCTGCAAACTGAAAACACCGATCAGCAGGACAATATAAATTATACACGCAGTATAGGTTATTTTAAAATGGTAAATGATGAAGACTATGTGAGTGTAGAGGGTGATTTTATAACTCAAAGCAGGGAAGACCACAGAGGTTATCTTACAAACGGAGTGCTGGATTTAAAGGGCAATTTTCTCCAAAAAACAGACGGTACAAATTATAACTTTAGTGCTACGGAAAACCACAAGTTGATACTTAGCGGGGAGAATTTTCAAACTGTAACATTTGAAAGTTCCAGTTCGTCATATTCCTGTATCAATAGTCTGGAAATTATAAATACTTCAGAAGAAGGTGTGGAATTTTCTTCAAAGGTGTTAGTTACAGGAGAATTAATTGACACAACAACTCCCTTAAAAAACAGCCAAAATATACATATTGTATCAGGAACAAAAATAAAAGATAATGTGTGGTCACATGACCTTTCCATAGATGGTAGCCAGACTTTGGATAAAGACCTTACTATAGGGGGAAATCTTTATGTTTACAGCGGAACTCAAAATTTAAAAGGTCATAAGCTTCAGATAAGGAAAAATCTTTTTCAATTAGGAGGAACTATTTATACAACAGACGGAGAACTTCTAGTAGAAGGAAATTACATTCAATCCGGAGGACATATTCAACTATCAAAAGGAAAACTCTTGGTAAGGGGAGATTACCGCATTCAAAGCCAAAATGCGGATTTAACATATGGGAATTCCAATGGTTACCTCACAATGAATAATGCAGAAGACTATGTATTGGTGGAAGGGAACTTTGTAACACAGGCATATAATACCCATGAAGGCAGGCTTACCGCAGGCATTTTGGAAGTCAAAGGGGATTTTTTGCAAAAAAGGCATACTTCAAGTTCAACCAGTACATATAACTTTTATGCCACAGGACAGCATAAAACAATATTAAGTGGTGACAGTCAGCAAAATGTTAGTTTTGAGTCAGCAAGTTCAAAGTTTAATATCCTTGAAATAAAAAATTACTCAGATGAAGGAGTGGTGTTTTTAACTCCTTTAAATGCAAGCACATTGATAGATAACGGATGTAATATAACATTTCCAAGTAATGAAGTTTTAGGCTGGACATTGACAGGAGACCAGGTTATTGAAGGGGATTTATTCCTTGGAGGAGGTTACTTGGATCTAAACGGATATAACCTGACTGTAAAAGGAGATTTGATACAGACAGGAGGAACCATTGATGTAAAGAACGGGAAACTCATTGTTGAAGAAAATTTGACACAGTCTGTCGGAACCCTTGATGTAAGAAGTGGGGAAATTCTTGTACAGGGAGATTACAGAATACAGACCCTGTTGGAAAACGGAGAATACACCAATAGCACAGGATATTTAAAAATGACTGAGGAAGGCGGATATGTTAAGGTTAATGGAAACTTTGTAACTGAAAGTATTCACAGTCACGAAGGATTTTTGACCAATGGTATTATTGAAGTTCAGGGAAACTTGATTCAGAAAAATGCAGGTAATAACAAAAACTTTATGACCAAAGAAAATCATAAAATTTTATTGTCCGGTGAAATGCCTCAGGCTGTCAGCTTTGATAATCCAGCAAACGGACAGTCGGTTATAAGTAGACTTGAAATATCAAATACCTCTGAAGAAGGTGTTGAATTTCTTACTAAAGTTACAGTTACAGGAGAAATTAATGAGACTGGTGGGGTTGTAAAAGAAGCTAAGAATGTACATATTTTAGCAAGTTCAAATTTTATTTTTGGAAATTGGAGCCATGACATAAATATTGAAGGAAACTGGACTTTGAAGGAAGACATTTCTATTGGCAAAAATTTATATATAAAAAACGGAACTTTTAATTTAAATAAAAACAAGGTATCCGTTGGGGAAAATCTTATTTTATCCGGGGGTGTATTAAATATAAACGGCGGGGAAATTTCTGTGGAAAATGACTTTAGAGTACAGACGGAAAAAGAGGGATCTGACGGTGAAATAACTTACGAAAGCAGTTATGGTTATATTTATATGACCAAAAAGGAAGATTATGTGCTTGTAGGAGGAGACTTTACAATACAATCATATTATGACGGGAATACCAGATTTACTGCAGGGGTTTTGGAAGTAAAGGGAGATTTTGTACAGAAGAATTTCAGGACCGGTGAAGCAATCCGAAACTTTTGTGGTTCGGAAGAACATAAAACCATATTGAGTGGAGAATCCTTGCAAAGGGTGACTTTTGAATCAAATACCTCCAAATTTGGAATTCTTGAAATAAAAAACTATTCAGAAGACGGAGTTAGCTTTACCTCATATTTAGAAGTAGATTCCGTAATAGACAATGGATGCATAATGGATTTTGTATTGCCGGATGTATTTATATGGAAAATATCTAACAATGAAACTTATGAAGGAGATTTAAATTTAGCAGGAGGAATGCTGGATTTAAATGGGTATGACCTTGTAGTAACAGGTGATTTTATCCAGTCAGGCGGATGCATAAATGTTAACGGCGGGGAACTCATTGTAGAAGGAGATGCCAAAATAAGCAAAATTTATTGGACAAAAGATCAAAGCAATGAAGATAACGGAGAGGTAATAAAAAACATCCAGGTAGGAAAAGACCTTTACATAGAAAACAGCACCTTTGATTTGGAAGGATATGAACTTAAAGTAGGCGGAAATATTTTACAATCAAAGGGAGCTATAAACGGTGGTAAGGTTGATGTGACAAACGACTTTAATATTTCCGGAGGAACTATAAATAATAGTGAAGTTGAGACAGGAAATAACTTAAGTCTTTCAAGTGGAACTATAGAAAACAGCCGGATTAAGGCAAACTACTTGAATGTTTCAGGCGGAAATATAAACGGCGGTGGGATTGAGGTAGCGAATAACTTGAAATTTTCCAGCGGATATATGAGATTAAACGGCGGTCAATTTAAAGTAGAAAGAAATCTGATTCATTATGGCGGGTATTTATATATAAGCGGTGGAGAGCTTTGGGTCGGCGGGGATTACAGACTTCAAAGTGAAAATGTGGACAGCGAAGGAAATATTGTTTATGGAGACAGCATATCTTACCTGTATATGCAGAATTCAAAGGATAGAATATTTGTAGGAGGAAATTTTGTAACCCAGACACGTTATAGTCACCGAAGTACACTTACTAACGGGGTTTTAGAGGTAAAAGGGAATTTTGTACAAAAAAGAAGTTCATATTCCACCAGTTCACCGGAAAATTTCCTTGCTACAGGAAACCATATGGTAATTTTAAGCGGGGACGGTATCCAAACAGTAGTGTTTGAATCCGAAGAATCCGGGTTTAACATACTTGAAATAAGAAATTATTCAGATGAAGGTGTGGAATTTGCCCAGCCTTTAAATGCAAATGTATTTATAGATAACGGTTGTGTTGTAAAAATACCGGATTCCCAGGAGTTTTATTGGAAGCTATTAGAAAATGAAGTTTATGAAGGTAATTTATATATTCCTGACGGAATGCTGGATTTAAATGGATATATTTTAACTGTAAAAGGTGATTTGATACAGTCAGGAGGAGTTGTTGATATAAACGGAGGTACCTTGATTGTAGAAGGTAATTACAGAATAGAAACAGAGAATATCCAGGAAAACGGCCAAAAAGTATATAGCTACAGCGATGGAACACTTAAAATGGATGATCCCGAAGACTTTGTAATGGTTAAAGGAGATTTTGCAATATATAGTTCATATGACCATAGAGGCAGCCTGACTGAAGGAATATTAGAAGTGAAAGGTAATTTTACGCAAAGGACACAAAATTCTTACAACTTTTATTCCGAAAGAAATCACAAAGTGGTTTTAAGCGGTGATTCCCTGCAAAAAGTTCAATTTGCCAATACATCATCTAAAATTAATATACTTGAAATTAAAAACACTTCTAATGAAGGAGTGGAATTTATCTCTGAAGTTATTGTTGATGGAAAAATCATAAATACTTCCACGCCTATAATAAATGGGGAAAACTTGTGTCTCAAAGGAAGTAGTTTTACAGATTTGGTTACTTGGGGATATGATTTAAGTATCAACGGAAATCATACATTAAACAGGGATGTTATAGTGGAAGGAAATCTCTATATAAAAGGGGGTACACTGAATTTAAACGGATACAGCTTAAATGTAGGCGAAGACCTGATACATTCAAGCGGAACCCTTAATGTAAACGGCGGCCAGCTTTTTGTAGAGAAAAATTACAGAATACAGTCAAAAAATATATCAAGTAATGGAGTAGTTACATATACAGGAAGTTACGCCTATTTACAAATGAGAAACGAAAATGATTATGTTTTAGTGGGCGGACGCTTTGTAATCCAATCTGCACATAATCATGGAGCTTATCTCACAGCAGGTACTTTAGAGATTAAAGGGGACTTTAACCAATTCAACCACCCAAGTTATAGTACAAGTGCTTACAATTATAATGCAACAGGAAGTCACAGGACCATTTTAAACGGAACAGAGCATCAAAGAGTTATGTTTACAAATCCTGAAACTTCAAGTTTTAATGAACTGGTTATAACTAAATCATTGGAAGAAGGGTATACATTTAATGCAACACCTGTATGGAAGAGTTTAAAAGAAGAACCTGCTGATAATGAACCCCCTACAGCACCGCAGAATTTGATTGTGGAGGAAAATACCGTTACAGATGTAATTTTGAAGTGGGATGCATCTTCTGACAATGAAAAGGTGGAAGGCTATTATATATACAGAGACGGTAACAGAATAGGAACATCTAAAACAACACAGTTTGTCGATCAATGGCTTACTCCGAATACAGAATACACATATGCCGTACGGGCATTTGACATGGCAAGGAATTTATCCGAACCAAGTAACACAGTGACTGTAAAGACAACTATGGATAACCAGCCGCCGTCTGTACCTGAAAATTTAAAAATTTCATTTAAGACCGGTTCATCCCTGACTCTCACATGGCAGCCGTCAGTGGATAATGTGAGAGTTGTCGGATATGAGATATACAGGGACGGTGAATATATTTATACATCTGATACAACAAGCTTTACAGACAGAAATCTTGTTGAAGGAAGGACATACACATATAAAGTAAGAGCTATTGACCCTTCAGATAACAAGTCAGGATACAGCACTGAAGTGAGCGGGATTCCTGTAAAGCCTAAAATTATTACAACTGACCCTAAAGATGAGGTGACACTTGGAGGAGCAGCAGAAAAAAGAATGTATGTCTATTTTGCGGACATTGGGTATATAACAGGCTATAGTGCTGTATTTGAATACTCAAAGGACGGCACTCAATGGAAAGAGTTTGACGGTTTGGTTTATGGTCCATACAAAAAAGGTTCTGATTTGCACTTCTACTGCAATTGGGATTTAGACCCGTTGGACAGCGGAAATTACATGGTGCGCTATAGAGTTTATGATACAGAAAATAATTATGATGAAAAAATAGTGACATACATTATTGACCGTACGCCTCCGGGCAAGGTGAAAAACCTAAGTGCAGTATCTTCTTCTAAAGGTATAATCCTTACATGGAGTGCTGCAGTTGAGAGTGATGTAAGTCATTATAATATTTATCGCGTAGAAGACGGAGAGGAGAATTTAAGTTTACTTGGCAAAGTGAGCGGACGTGAAACAGTCTCTTACAGAGATATAGATGTACAGCCAAATGAAACATACCGCTATGCTATAAAAGCCGTTGACAAGTTTGGGCAGGAAGGGGAAGTATCTGACTATGTTGAAGTTGTCATGGAAGAAGATGTAACTCCTCCTCAAATTTTGACAATGTCACCGGCAAACAAGGCAACAATAGGTAAAAGTGTGAAAGTAACTGTAAGAGCAGAAGACAACATGGCCGTTTCAAGTATAACCCTTGAATATTATGACCAATTGAAGGAAGAGTGGGTGGAAATAGATACAGTTAACACATCAGGTGTGGCAAACTTCCTATGGGAGGACATTCCGGTATCAGGAGAAATAAAAGTAAGGGCAGTTGCAAAAGACAGCTCAGGAAACACAAGCGACGGTGCGCCTGTCCGCACATATTATGTGAAAGACAGCGGACCTGAAAAGGTAACGGGATTAAATGCAACTTGCTACACTACAAGCATTATTTTAAGATGGAATGATGTATCTGATGATTATTTTTCATACTTTGCAGTAGAGAAAAAGGATTCATCGGACGGCTCTTATGAAAGATACGGAAGGGTGTCTGACAAATTAGGAATGGTTGTTTCTGATTTAGACCCTGAAACCACTTATTATTTCAGGGTGGCTGCCTATGATATTTACGGAAACAGAGGGGAATACTCTGACCCGGTAGAAGCCGTTACAACCAAAGATACAGAAGCGCCGGCTATAAAATCCCTGTCACCGAAAGCAGGGTACTATAAAGAAAAAATAGCACTTAGAGGAAGTGCTGTTGACAATGTAGGAGTTTCCGCCTTTGTATTCCAGATATCAGAAGACAGGGAAAACTGGACTGATATTAAAAGGATAGAAATTGACCCTGCACTAAAAACAGCAAATGTAAGCTATGATTTTGATATTTCAGGATACAGCGACGGGGCATATTACATAAGAGGCATTGCATATGACAAGGCAGGAAATGTTTCTGCCGGCAAATTCTTTGTAGAATACAGGATTGACACCACTCCGCCTATGTCTCCATCAGGAGTTAAAGGGGAAAGTACTGAGGGAGAAATCACAATTTTGTGGGACAGAAGCGATGACAAAACCATCAAATATTATAATGTATACAGAAGCGAAGAAAAAGAAGGAACATATACTTTGATAAAAGGGGAACTTGCTTCTCTTGGCTATGTAGATCGTAACGTAGAAATGGATAAAACATACTACTATAAAATTTCAGCCATTGACGTGACAGGAAATGAAAGTGAGAAGTCAGATGCTGTGGAAGGCAGCTTAAAAGCTGATGTAATACAGCCGGAAATTATAAGCATTTCACCTGAAAATAACGCTGATTTGCCAAAGAACCCAACAATAAGGGTATTGGCGGCAGACAATTATAAACTTGCTAAGGTAACATTAGAGTACAATACTGGCGATGACTGGGTGTTAATTGGAAGTAAAAACTTAGATGTTTACAGCCAAGTGGTATCTTTTGATTGGGATACTTCCAGACTTTCCGACGGAACATATGATTTAAGGGTTAAAGCTATGGATAAGTCAGGAAATGAAAGTGATTATTACGAAGTAACTTACAATTTACATGTTGATCCGCCGGGATTGCCTAAATTAACAGTTGCACCGGGAGACTGGAAAATTGATTTGTCATGGACTGTGGAAAATAAAGATGATTTAGCAGGCTTCTATGTTTACAGAAGTATGGGAACTAACGGTTCTTATAAGAAAATTGCCGGTATACCTGTAAGTGATACTGATATTTACACTTATGAAGATATAATGCTTATGCCGGGACAAATTTATTACTACGTTGTGGAAGCTGTAGATATCTACGGCAATACAGAGAGAAGCAATGAGGTTTTTGCACTTCCTTTGGATAATGATTCATACCCGCCTATTGCTTATGCAGGAGGGCACAGGGTTGCAGCAGTAGGCATGGAAGTTCTCTTTGACGGCAGGGATTCTAATGACAATGACGGTATTGAGAGGTATATATGGGATTTTGGTGACGGCACAATCGGAACAGGTGCTACCCCGTCACATGTATATACGGAAGAAGGGGTATACCAGGTAACATTAACTGTATTTGACCCGGCAGGAAACAGCAGCATGGATACAATACAAGTAGATGTGCGTCCTAACCGTGAAGTTGGGGTGTTGGAGGTAAAAGTTATAGACGGTTCTACAGGAAAGCCTATAAGCGGTGCAAGTGTTTATGTAGATTTTGAAAACGATACCCCTGCTAGGTTTAACGCCAACAGTAATGGAATAGTTCATATAGTTGGAAAGGCAGGAAGTTGTAGTGTTGCAGCATATGCAGAAGGTTATTTGCCAAAAGAAGTAAGTGCCCAATTAAATACATACGAAAGTTCACCTGTAACAATTGCAATAGAAAAAGGAGAACTTGTAGTAGGTGAATTAAAAGTAAGGCGTATGGAATTGGACGAAATATTGGAGGCAGGAATTGATGTAAGGGCACCTGAAAACCAGTTTGTATATGAATTTGAAGTGACATTAGAGTTTGAAAAAACGCCTCTTCCTGTAATTAATCTTGTTACAAACGGTAACGGGCAAGTATTGTCCGGCGGTGGCATGGTGAGAATTTCCAGATCCGAAAGTTCACAATATGCTCCCGGTTCAGTAAGTACCGCGAAAAGAAACGATGAGGTAGTAGTTATTATTGACACTGTACCCACTAACCGGCCTAATGTTCCTCCTACGGTTACATGCCTGGTAATTCCGGGAGAAGCAAGATGGCTGAAGGAATTCTTTGAAGTAAGTCTCACACTTACCAACATGGCAGATCCTCAGTTTGTGATAGAAGACGCTAAAGCAGAGTTAAATTTACCGAAAGGATTAACTTTGGCACCAACTAAAAAAGAACAGAGCCTCGCAGTAAGCATTGGCTCAATTGCAGGAGGAGAGACAAAAGAAGTACAGTGGATTATTCGCGGGGATGAAAAAGGAAGTTATGATTTAGAAGCATATTTTAGCGGAAGTCTGATGCCTTTTAATGATGCAGTAAATGCAACCTTTAAGACACAGGAGCCTTTGGTGGTGCTTGCAGGAGATGCAATGAGGCTGAATATAATGCCTCAGGAATCAGCATATATTGGAGAAGAAAATTGTGTATTCTTCCAGCTGACAAATACTTCGGATTTCCCTGTGTATAATTTGTACTTTGAAGTTGGTGGACAGCCGGCTGATGTACCGACAGTACACAAAATAACACAGGAGCAGATTGAATCAGATGAAATACATGATATAAAATCAGGTGATGTTATTGAAATACCTGTTCTGATGCCGGGAAAAAGCGTATGGTTTGATTATGTTACAATAATAGACTTTGAAGGAGACCTGTCAAAGTATTACTATGTTTTAACCAATGCCACAGTGGATCAGAAAGGAACTGTAATACCAACGGAAGTTAAGCCTATACCAAGCCATATAAACAAATACCGTGTGATAACAAACAGTGGGGAATGGGTTGTTACAGAAAAAGAGGATATAAAAATAATTATGGAAAAAATAAATCATCCGGGAGCAACAGTTATTACCACACATGATGATTTAGAACGGATAAAGACAGACGGAGTCAATTTCTTGCCTTTGTATTACGGAGTTATCACCACTGCAGAAGCAGAAGGAAATTTTGAAATAGAAATCAATTATGATATAACCGGATACCAGAAGTATATTGACGGGTTAAGGCTATATCAGATAAAGGATGGTCAGGTTAAAGACATAACAGAAAGTGTGGCTAGGGTAGATGAAAATAATCCAAACATTCTGACATTCAAAGGAACAGCGGATGATTTATGTTTCTTTGCAATAGGATATGAATATGAGGAACAGAAAAAAGAAAAATTCCTTGAAGTCAGCACTGTTGGCGATGGAATGGTAATCCTTAACGATTCAGGTGTAGGTTTGCCTGTAAATTACAAAGATGCTTTTGAATACGGTCAGCACATACAATTGGTTGCTAAAGAAAATGCCGGTTCAAGATTTGCTTATTGGGAAAACATCAAAACACAAAGTATTATTTCAACAGACTCGGTTTATGAATTTGACTTGGTATCAGATGTAAATGTAAAAGCAGTATTTTATAAGATTCCTACAGAACAAATTAATGAGTTTACTGTAGTATTTATGAACAAAACAGGTAGGATACTGAAGTCTACAAAGGTAGAAAAGAATAAATCGGCAGTGCCACCTGCAAATCCTTCCATAAGTGGATATGGATTTGTAGGTTGGGATAAGGACTACAGCAATGTAGTAGAAGATATGATTATATCACCTGTGTTTAGGAGGCTTCCTGACAAATACAGTATAACTGTGGAAGGTGGTACACTATCTGATGGTAAAATACAAGGAGAATATCAGTTTGATATGCCGGTTACCGTCATAGCAAATGAAGAGGAAGAGGGAATGAAATTCAGCCATTGGGAGCAAGACGGAGTAAAAATAAGCAGCAGTAGGGAATTTACATTGTATATGCCTAAGAAGGATACTAAGCTTTTAGCTGTATTTGTAGAAGATTCAGAGTATGTGGATACTGCACCTTTTATCACATTATCAGAAGATGTAATTGTAGATAAGGATGCAAAAAATATAATATTTGTTGCTACAAGAAATATTACTGAAGATTATGAACTGGTGGAAAGTGGAATAATACTTCTTAAATCATACACAAAAATTGAAGAAAAAGAAATTACATTGGATACTGAAAACATAATTGTAGGAAAAATAAAAAATAATTCCACAGCCCAGTTCTATGTCCGCAAACTAAATGTGGAAGAGATGGATATCTGGTATGCAAGAGCATATATGATTTACAAAGATTCTAGAGGTGATTTTGTAACAGTGTACAGCAAAAACATTGTAGAAACCACTCTAAAAGATAAGTAAACAAAAATTTTCTTTAAAAAAAACTCGTTCATTTTGTATGGGCGAGTTTTTTTGAAGAATTTTTGATTAATTTTATTATTTGAAAGCTAAATTATTGACTAAAGCTAAAAGAAGTAATAATATAAGGTTTGCTAATTGATGTAAATAATTAAAAAATAACACTTTGCAATGGATTGGAGAAATAAATAGGAGGACGTACATGGATAAAACAAACATCACAAAACAAGAGCAATTAGAAGATGTGAAAGAATTGGGTGCTATAGAAAGAATTATAGGGGTTTTTATATCACCTAAAAAAGTAATGAAATGGCTGGCTAAAAACCCAAAGATACTATTGCCAATACTAATAAGTATTATTGTGCCTTTAATTACATTAGTTCTAAACTATTCGTCTTTTAAAGAAGCATTGATGACAGCAATAGAATCTGAACTTGCAAGCATGGGTGAGGTCCTTACTCCAGAAAATAAAGGGGCGATAGAGCTTTTTGTGGTGATTGGGTCAATAGTGGGAGCAGTGGGAACAGTGTTACTGGATTTATTGACCATTTCTTTAATTTTGTGGGGTATAATAAAAATATTTAAAGGTAAAGGGGATTTAACCCATTATATATCAATTGTGTCCCATGCAGGGTTAATATCACTTTTGGTTTTTGTAGTTATATCTGTGGTATCGTCTATCAGAGGGGAATTTAATTTGGATGTTTCTATAACAAGTTTGGCACCTGTTTTACCTGCAAGGTGGGAAGATACTTTTATTTATGGAGTGTTAAGCAATATTGAAATTTTTAATATATGGCAGTATTTTGTTATTGCAATAGGTACTTCAGAAGTGAGTTGTTTGGGTAAGGGCAAATCATATGCTATTGTTGGAATAGTATACATTGCAATATTGCTGTTGGCAGGAATTATGCAGGCTATATAGTTTGTAAGTGTCAAGAAATTAACGTCTAGAATTAAACTTTAATAAATGATATAGTTTTATTTATAAAAAATTATTTTATATTGAACGTTGAAATTTTAGTAATATTTAGCTATGAAAATTATTTAGT
>DUVG01000097.1 GCA_012841175.1 Clostridium sp. | reverse complement strand
TGCTAATACATTGTACCATCTCTTAGGAATGTCGTCCTCGCTTAAAAATACTTTTCTCACATCTTTTTTACTCATCTTTCTCATCTCTCCTCACCGAATATAACTTTATATACATTCTACTAAAAAACCGCATAAAGTTCAACTGATATATTTACGGGTTTTATGTAAAATAATTACGAACAAGAATTTAAATTTTAACCGGTATAAAATGTTAAATAGATAAGCAATAAAAAACAGAGGTTCTTATACAACCTCTGTAAAAAAGTAATTAGATTTTATTTTAAATTTTTACTCTCATAACACAAACTTTGTTACTTCCAATATCTTGCCAATATTCTATGTGGTCACTAGACTGTTTGAAATTTTCAAAAGCATACCCTTTTGAAATAATATATTCTACTATATCTTTTGAAAAAATCAAAGCCATTGCTCTTTCACTTAAATTAGGTATCTTTCTTATAACAAGCTCCTTATATAATGCCTTAAATTCGTCAAATAAAAGTACTGTATAATTACCATCGGCATTTTTATAAATGGTATATCCAGAAGATATTTCA
Source organism: Clostridium sp. (assembly GCA_012841175.1). Taxonomy (GTDB): domain Bacteria; phylum Bacillota; class Clostridia; order Acetivibrionales; family Acetivibrionaceae; genus Herbivorax. The sequence goes on along the minus strand of DUVG01000097.1, from coordinate 2,428 downwards.
TAAATATCATTTATATGAATTTGCCTTTCATCCATCAACAAGCCTCTGAGCTTGTCATCAATATAAAGTTTCTTCCTCTTTTCAATATAGCTTAAAACATCTTTCTCTTTAAGATTTTCTGCTTCTTTGAGACTAATATTTAATAAATTAGGGGTTTCATCTTCAAATAAAACAACTATTACATCATCTTTGTCTCTATACCAAATTTCTTTTTCCCTCATGAAAATAATTTCGCCATTTATTTTCTTTTCACTAAATGGTGGAAACAAATATGGATGGTTTTTAAAAAATTTCACCATCTTTAATTCAACTTTATTTGAATCTTTTATGGTAACTGTGCAAGGATCACCCCATATGTCCTTTTCTATAATTACCATTTTACCTGATTCATTACTGTATATAAAGCTTTTCTTATTAGATGCCATAAGATCTTTTTTGTCAAGATTTAAAAGCTTTTCTAGACTTCTTATTTTGTCCTTCTTTAGTGAATTAATAAAATCAGTTGCTTTTTCTGACTTGTCATAAATACTGTCTTTTAAATTCTTAGATAAACTAGAAAATAGTTCTTTTCCTTGGCTCTGCCCTGATGACAACTTAGATGAAATAATATCAACCAAACTCCTCATGCTTTCATTCATTGAGTTTAGTGCTTCCTTTTTATTATTCATGACATCACCCCTTTATAATTAAGCAAAATAACTGAGAAAAGATACTACATTGAAAAGTTTGAAGATTTATTATATCTAAAAAATTGAAGATTTATTATATATATAATAAATTTATTAGACTCAATTTCAATTATACCTTAAATTATCAAAAAAACCAACCCCTTATTCATAAATTAATAAAATTCCCCTATATTCTAGCCTCTAACTCGTCTTATTTGCTTATTTCAATACATCTTATTACAATTAATTAAAATCCCTTTAACACAAATTTTTAATGATTTTAATATAAGAAAGGGGTTGTTGCACAGCCCCTTTCTTATATAATTATATTTATGTTAGGCAATATTATATATGTCTAAAGTTTTGTGAATACGCTCAAATATTAACCCTGCCACAAACCAAGCTGGTCCATAATCTATCCTAACCAAATTGTCAATAGCAAATTTACCTGAGTAGTACCATGGATAGTGCCCCAATAAATTAAGTAAAATTATTCCACTAGTATATTCTATCCCCCAAATTATAATAACCCATAAAATTCCCCTAAATGCCCACCTCCACTTTTTCATAATATCATGTAAGGGTTCAAGAAAAATTGCACATCCATATATAAAAAACATCCATAAGTTTGTATAAGCTTGCATTACTATATCCCCAAAAATAAGGGAATGCAAACCTGTCCATATTATTTCTATGCTCCATCCAATTACGCCATAAACTATAAATCTTTTCAACATACTTATATTTTTTACATGATAAAACTTTTTAACAGTTGTAATTTATTGTTCAATTAACTTTTACTTCTATATTTGTATTGTTAAATTTTTATTTAACCAACCATATTTTAACACATACAATTTACTTTTAAATTATGCATATATTTAGTTTCTTTTGAGAATTATAAAATTTGTAATTTAATTAATAAAATGGGGTGTTGGATTGACTAAAATTGGAGAGTTTAAATTGAACAAAACAAATTCATTTGTAATAAATTCAATTTCTTTATTTGTTTTTGTTTTAGCAATGACTGGATTTTATAAAATATATAATTTAAATTTACATGATATTTATCTAAATTGTATTTCAAATATTAGTTTTCTGTTTTTTATCGTATCTTTTCTTTTAATTATAGTTGTATTACATGAACTTATACATGGGATTGCATATAAATTTTTTGGTGCTAAACTCAAATTTGGTTTTAAGCATCTTAATATATATACTATAGATACTTCTAGTAATGCATATGGTGTTGTAGAAATGTTTGTAATTATGCTTTTGCCATTACTATCTTTAACAGTCTTTTTTTTAATTTTATCTTATATGTTTAAAGAAAATTATCTCTATTTTATATTTGGCATGATATTTAATATTGCAAGTTCTATAGGTGATATAATTCTTTTTATTTATATGCTTTCAAAAGGTGGTGGTTGCAAAATAAAAGATACGAATTATGGCTTTTTAATGTACAAAAAAAGCTAATTTAAATACAAATCGGCTGTGCTAAAATATGTTTTTTAAGTAAAACTTCATTTTTAAAGTTTTGTTTTGGCTTCTTAGACATATACTGAAATAATAAAAAGTTTTATTTTTTTTTATAAAAACCCCTATCATATTTTTAAAATATGTGGTATTATATTTAGTAAGTTATTCAGGTAATCTTTTCTAATGTTAGTTTATTTCTTAAGAAACAAAATTATTATTAAATTTTAAGCATAGTTTTAAGTACAGTTTTATTGTTCTATTTAAAAAATATAATATAT
>DUVG01000096.1 GCA_012841175.1 Clostridium sp. | reverse complement strand
TATGTTGTAAGTACACAGCTGCAAAGCTATATATAATACACTGGCCAACCCAATAGCTGCCTTGCAAGAAAGCGTATTTAATAGTTAGTTTTTTTGATGTTTTATCCATGGTTCCTCCAGTATAATAAAAAATAAGCATTAATAGTTTCTAAGATGTAAAATTGGAATTTAAGTATGGATAGTTTATCATATACAATATAGAAATGTAAGTATAAAAAATAAAAGAAGTGATAATGGTGGTTTTAGTTTTCAGAGCAGACACAAACAAATGTTTGATAAAAGTTATTGATTTTAGTGTAGTGATATGGTAAAATGAGAAAAAGCGGCGTGCCGCAATTTTAGGGGGAACAGTCATGAAAGTTGCAAGTTTTTTTGCAGGCGTAGGAGGCATAGATTTAGGATTTGAGAAAGCTGGATTTGATATTATTTGGGCAAATGAATTTGATAAACATGCAGCTACTACATACAAATTGAATTTTAATAATGAAGTGGTTCTTAAAGACATTAGAGAAGTAGAATGCAAAGATATTCCAGAATTTGATGTAATGATTGCTGGTTTTCCTTGCCAGGCATTTAGTGTTGCTGGATATCGTAAAGGATTTGAAGATGAAAGAGGAAATCTTTTTTTTGAATTAGAAAGAATATTTAGTGAAAAGAAGCCCAAAGTAATTTTTCTGGAAAATGTGAAGAACCTTGTAGGGCATGATAATGGCAACACATTTCGCGTAATTCTTGATCGATTAAAGAGAGCAAATTACCACGTAAAGAAAGAGGTACTTAATGCTTGTAATTATGGCAATTTGCCTCAGAATAGAGAACGTATCTACATAGTGGCTTTTTTAGATGAGAGAGCATATAAGGAATTTGATTTCCCAGATCCAATAGAGTTAACAAATACATTGAAGGATTTCATAGATTATGATACAGAGCAAGATGAGAGATACTATTATACGGCAGAGTCCTGTGGGTTTTATGATAAGCTTATTAAGGTAGTAAAAAATCCTGATACTACATATCAATGGAGACGTATATATGTTAGAGAAAATAAAAGCAATCTTTGTCCAACTTTAACTGCAAACATGGGGACAGGGGGCCATAATGTACCAATTATATGTACACCAACTGGAATCAGGAAATTTACACCTCGTGAGTGTTTCAATATGATGGGTTTCGATAAAGATTTTATTATTCCAGAGGATATGGCTAATACACACCTATACAAGCAAGCAGGTAATTCTGTAGTTGTCCCAGTAATAGAGAGGATAGCTATAAATATAAAAAAAGCTTTAGCATTTTCGGAATCATATTATGAAAAGAAGGTAGTTTAGTATTAAGAAACTAAGTATCCTATAGAGAAATGGAATTTTATTATAGCGATTTCTATTTTGTTATATTGGGTTGTAGTAAGGGGAAATTAGATGTTAATAGATAAATTAGATAAAACTATTATAGACCTATACTGTAACTACTTAAAATGCGCAGGGATGCTGTCAGGCTTATCTAGTGTAAGTGAATCTCCGTATATTAATTCGCGAGTTGCAGAGAATGCATTCTGCTTGGTAACAGGGGCAGAAAATTTAAGTAGGTCAGATTGTTCTGCAGATGCAAAGTTAGGAACGGTAGGTATTGGAATAAAAACATTTCTTGCAAATAATAATAATACAATGCAAAAAGTGGCAGAGTTTAATCGTGATGCCTCAATGTTAAGAAATAAGGACATGGAAACCATTGTTAATATTGTTTCTGATCTGAGAAACGAAAGAATATTATGTACAATGAGAATTTATGGTTTAAAAACCATGATATATCATTGTGTGGTTAGAGAACCGAACCTGATAAAGATATGCGAGTCACCAATGGATTTAATAAACATTTCAAATATACGAGACATAAAAAGTAATAGCAATGGTAGTGTTATTTACTTTGAAGATGGAGAAAATGAGTATTCATTTAATTTAAGTAAAAACACCTTATTTAAAAGATTTGATACGACAAAAGCTTTGTTGTCAATATCTGTTGAGATTTTGAATGAACCATATGAAATGCTCTCTAGACTGTTAACATATGATGTGGAATCTAAGTCTAAGATTAAACATAATAAATATGAAAGCGTCATATTACCCTTGTTTTCTGATAGAGGGGAAAGAAACGTACCTAAAAAAAGTGGATTAAATCAATGGAATGCTGCGGGGAGGCCAAGAAATAAAAATGAAATATATATTTCTATTCCTGCATGGATACATAAAAGCTTTCCAAACTTCTTTCCTGGAAGAGATGTATCTTTTAGGTTGCTACTTCCAAATGGAAATGAGTTATCAGCTAAACTTTGCCAGTCAGGTAGTAAAGCATTGATGACAAATCCAAATATGGCATTAGGGAAATGGTTATTAAGGGAAGTAATGAACTTGAAGGAAAATGAATTATTAACATATGAGAAGTTGCTTATAATCGGAATAGATTCTGTTGAAGTATATAAAGAGAACCAAGAGGTATATAAAATAGATTTTAGACCAATTGGTTCTTATGATAAATTTTTAAAAGATAATAAAAAATAATATTTACGTAACCGTCAGTAAATTGTTTGTAACAATTCCCACTCCTGAACTATGGTAAAATTACAGTTTATTTAGGCCAAAAAAGCATCATAATTACATTTATATAATTTTGAAGGTCTGTGGCCACCACCCTTTACCTTCATGTCTGTTTCAATCACATAATCCGCTATCTTACGCCTAAAATTAGCAGCTACAAGGTCTTTATC
>DUVG01000095.1 GCA_012841175.1 Clostridium sp. | reverse complement strand
GTTAAGTTCTTTCTCAAGTTTTTCTAAAACCTGAGGAATTTGCCAAGAAGATTTTCGTGAAGTTATCTCGTCATAACTAAGAAATCGTCTAGCTAATTGGTCATCATTCTTTTCTTTTAAAATAAGAGTTCTATCTGGTATATCGTCCTGTATAAGCCTTACAGCTCCACCCAACTCTCTTTTACTATTATAGTATCCAATTAAGGTCCAGTAAGCATCAATATAATCCTTATATAGTGGATCATCTTTATATCTAAAAGCTGTCTGTAATAATACAGCATAAACACGCAAAATTGTTGTCTTCATAGATGCAAAAGGTGAACTTATCCCCAAATATAGCCTGAATGGATGATTATCTAAGGATATCTCCTTTGAAAAAAATGAATCATCTGAATCATGTCCACTTGGTGGAAATTGATTATGCACTCTGCCATATAAAGCCTTAACTTGTTCATCTGCATTTTTTATTGTTGCTGTAGAGGCTATATATTTAGGTCTAATTTTATTGTCATCAATACAAGCTGTACAAAGCTCATCTATGGCCATTTCATAGTTCCCGTATATGGTTCCAAGAGGCCCCGTTATAAGATGTAACTCATCCTGTAATATTAATTCAGGTGGATAAAAGTTCCTACAAGGTTTTTGCTTTTGTTCAAATAAATGCCCCCTATGTGCACAATCCTTTATTTCTTCTTCATCGGTAGATAAAAAATTACCACAGTCTGTGCACTCAATGTCTCTTTTTCCAAATAGCAAATGGACCCTTTCTTCAAAGGTCATTCTTGCAAACTTGTCTACAGTTCCAATTATAATAGTTGGAGTCTTGCTGTAAATTTCCTCATCAACTAAATAAACAGGTATAGGTCTTTTGTTAAAAAAACAATTCTCCCTAGAACATTTGATAGAGAAACTTTTGTCGAGAATATTTAATTCATATGATTTCTCCTCAGCTAAAGTTTCACCGCAGCAAGGACACTTTAGAATTTGAGATCTAAGATTTCTCTTCTTATAATTTGCTTGCCCCATTGTTGTATATTGACTTACTTCTAAATCTTTAAATTTATTTACAGTAACTCCACTACCAACCCAAAATCCAATTGAAAACTCTTTTTCTCCGTATAGGCCATCTTCCCTCATCCTAATCATTTCACAGGCAGATACAAGTTTTAATATCCTATCTCTTTGTTGTGTAGTCAGAAGTCTTAGAGTATAACGAATAATTACCGTTACGCCGCCATCCTTATCATAGTCATGGCACTCATCTGAATTCAATCTTCTATACGCCATTAAAAAAGCTATAATACCAAGATAAGCCTCTGTCTTACCTCCGCCTGTCGGAAAAAATAAAAGATCCAAAAGATTTCTATCCACTGATTCTGGCTCAACAATGCTTCTTATATTCAATAAAATAAAAGCAATTTGAAAAGGCCTCCAGTGTGAATGATTCCCTAAATAATTTTCTAAAACATCCTCAGCATTCTCCCTTTTAGAAAATAAATTCATTGCCCTAGACAGGTGCATGGCTTCATTCATAAAAGAAAAAGCTTGGTAAGCCCTATTATTTTCCCTAATAATTCTTAAGCCATATATCATTCTGTCTAAGTTTTCATTACATATTTTTATTTTCTCTTTCCCAATAGGCTTGTAAGCTTCGTCCTTCATGTATTCATGGGACTCTAACCGACTTATCCATAAGGCATAATCCCCTAAAATTTCCTCTAACTCTTGAAAAGTACTTTCTCTTTTTTCTGACTTGGAAAAATCTAGCATAGAGAAATATCCTCTATACTTATCTAAATTTAAATCTACGCCATTTATCTCTTTTTCTGGTATAAAATCACTTTTAATTATTTTAACAGTATTCCCATCTATATTATCCCATGTAGCAGCACAGCCATAACCTCGTGAAAATATTGGTTTCTTATTGAAAAAATAATCTTCTTCTTCCTTCATGCCATAAGCTAGATTTTCTGATACAAAACCCAACTCATAATTTAACACTTCCAGTTCAGCTTGGAAAATATTTTTTGCCACATAATCTTTTATCTTATATCTTCTATTTTCAAGATATATAGAAACCATCTTATAACCTGTATTTAAATTATGAACAATCCAAGATAAGTAAATATCTTTTTCAATATGTATGCCTGAAATATTACTAGATTTCACATTTATATTTTCTTTAGATTCCTTGGGCATCCTTAAAAAAGAAAACTTGCCTTCTTCCTCTCTCCCTAAGTAGTCTGCCCATTTCATTTTTACCTCTATTGTATTATTTTCTTCAGAAAGAAAGACTCTTAACCCTAAGGAACTTTGCTTATTTTTACTTATATAAAGACTATCATCAATTTCTAAATCCTCAATTAAATCATCTTCGGAATCATTTTCAGAAAATCCATCCTTATCTAGAACAAATGAATAATCTTCTCCTTCTGGAGATAAACGTCCCATAATATAG
>DUVG01000011.1 GCA_012841175.1 Clostridium sp. | reverse complement strand
ATAACATCTATTTCTCCAGCTTTAAATGCAGTAAAAGCTACCCAGTTATCAGTTATTATTTTAAAATTTACTTTTTCTAAACCAATGTTTTCAAAATTCCAATAGGAATAATTTTTTTCCAGTACAATTTCCTGATAATGATCCCATGAAGTTATTTTAAAAGGTCCATTTCCCATAATAGTATTAGCTTCTAATCCATATGTAGTTATATTAGAATCAATACGTTGCCTATTGTAAAATTCAGTATTTAAAGGCATAAAAACACTATTGGATGTAAGTTCTAAAAAAAATGGAGTTGGATTTTTTAACTTAACTGACAAAGTTCTTTCATCAACTGCCACAATAGCAACATCTTCTTTGTTTCCTTCTCCCTGTGCATATTCTAAAGCCCCTTCTATACAAAACAGAAGATGTCTCATAGGGGAAATTTCATGATTTTCTGGATGAGGCTCAATTGCCCGAAGCCATCCATCTTTAAAATTATGTGCAGTAACATCTGCTCCATTCCACCATTTTGCATCTTCTCTAAGGTGAAATGTATATGTCAACTTGTCAGCACTTATTTCCCATGTGCTTGCCACTCCAGAAACAGGTTTACCCTTTTCATCAATTCTTACCAATCCTTCAAATATAGCATTTATCACCCTTATAGAAGTGATATCAGAAGCTAATTGAGGATCGATAGTTTGAGGCTCACCGCCTAAGTTTATCACTATTTCATTGGAAATGGCATCTACACTTCTGCATCCAGTTAGTAAAATATTTAGAGAAATTAAAAGAATTAACAGTAATGAATAGGACATGTTTTGCTTCATAGAAAGCTGCCTCCTTAATCTAATTAATGACTTTAAGTCTTTAATTAGTAACTTAGGATGCTTATATATTGCCTTTAAAATCTATATCATCCATATTTCCGCCTAACTTATGCACTGCTGCCTTAATCTCACAAAAAACATCGTAATTAATTGAGTCTATATTCTTTTCAACATAACCTCTTAAAAAAGGTATTGCCCTTCCATCTCCTAAATCCCCAATACAAATAGCACCTATAATTTTATCATCCATTCTTATAAATGTATCCTTAATACACGCATATACATCTTCATAATTAGGACTTTTGCCTACATTTACACATATTTGAACTAATGAGTATAAAAGGTACTCTTCAATGTCTTTAATTTTTTCAGCACTCTTTAATTTGTTTAATATCCCGTCTATGCTAGCATCTCCAATATTTATTATAGCACCATTTATTTCCTCAATTATAGCTTCATTTTCAGAATCTATATCATATAAAAGGTCTAGTAACAGTTTCGCAGCTTTTTTTGCCTCTAGCCTTCCAAGAAACCTAATGGCCATTAATGGAATAAGCATTTCTTCATCATCTTTTATTGAAGTGGACAAAGAAGCTAAATTCATTAATTGATCTATAAAATCTTCACCAAAACACTGTAATCTGCGTATAAGAACTTCAGGTACATCAACATCACATATTTTAGATGCCTTTTTAAATAGTTCAATTAGCTCATCTAAATTATCTATACCGTCAAAATATTTTTTAGGACTAATTCCTTCTAAAAGGTCTAGCTCTGTGTTTTGCCATTCCTTTATCTCTTCATCCAAAAAATCCGGTATATCCCCATCTTTTATTTTTAAAATTTTTTCAGGCTCGGTATTGTTAAATAGTCTCTCAAAACCTTTTTCCATTGCCTTATTATAGCTTTCAAATAATAAGTTTTCTTTATCCAAAATTCCTATCCCCTTCTTCTGTCTTTTACATATACACTTCCTGACATTGCCTTTGCCTTTTTCTTTAATTCTGCAGCTATTTCAGCCACCTGCACATGACTTATCAGTTCTCTCTCTTCGTTAGTAACAACTGATAAAGATATAGATACTATTGGAAACTTCATAATTTGTCCTTGCCTATTGCTAGTTACAATATAACCTCTATCAACATCTTCTTTACAATATAATTCCTTAATTTTTATATCAAAACTCTTTATGATATTTTCACAAATCACATCCACTTTATCAGGTGTGGTTATTACGACAAAATCGTCTCCTCCAATATGACCGATAAAGTCTCCCCCATTTCCAAATGTATTAGTGGCATCTATAAGTACATCCGCTGTTAGCTTTATAACCCTATCACCACTTGCAAATCCATAGACATCATTATATGCCTTGAAATTATCAAGGTCACCGTATATAACTGCAAACATTTTATTTTTTGCAATTCTCTGATTAATTTCCGTTTGAATTTCAATATTTCCCCGAAGTCCTGTCAAAGGATTTGCCCATCTGTTTCTGTCAATTCTCTTTAATGTATTTCTAACCCTGCTTACCAATTCTCTGCTATTAAAGGGTTTAATTATGTAGTCATCTGCCCCAAGCTCCAATCCCTCTAGTTTATCATCCTCATTTTCCTGTGCTGTAAGCATTATAATAGGCATGAGATTATTACTTTCATCATCTCTTAAGATTTTACACACTTCAAATCCATCCATGCCAGGCATAACCACATCTAAAAGTACAAGATCCGGCTTTTCTTCCCTGACTTTTAGAATACCTTCCTCTCCAGTGGAAGCAGTTACAACCTCATACCTGGCTTCTTTCAATACATCTGAAATTAATTTTGTCATAAACTCGGTATCTTCAATTATTAATATCTTCTTTTTAAACATTATAGAAAACTCCTATCGAAGTTAATTTTATACATTCATATACTAACATAAATATCGGAAAAAACATATGAAAAAATAACCTTATATTGCCCATTATATATTAAAAAGATATTTTTGAAAAGTAAAAAGAATAACTAATTCTTAACTTTTTGTGATATACTTATATTAAAGGAGTGATATTTTTGGCACAATTTTGTACTTGTGGGTCTTTAATAGTGGATGATAAATGCACAAATAAAAATTGCAAAAATATATTATCCACTAAATCTAGTTCTTCAACTAAAAAACGTGTAGCTGCAAAAAAGACTGCAACGGAGGAAAAACCTAAAACTACACGTACAAGAAGGGCTTCAAAATGTATAACTTATAATCTATATGATAAAAAAGAAGAAAGTTCTATATAGAACTTTCTTCTTTTTTACCATATTTTTTTATGTTTAAATGTTTAAATATTTATAAATAAAAAAACTGTGCACTTTTTAGTGCAACAGTCTCTTTCCTTTGGAGGCGCCACCCAGATTTGAACTGGGGAATAGAGGTTTTGCAGACCTCGGCCTTACCACTTGGCTATGGCGCCATATATTAAATGCAGGATATCAGCTTATTCAAAACACCGATATCCTAAGAAAATTCTTGTGGAGCGGGTTACGAGATTCGAACTCGCGACTTTCACCTTGGCAAGGTGACACTCTACCACTGAGTTAAACCCGCATATTTTATTTCTATAGTGCAAGCTAATATTGAATAATTCACCAAATTTCTTGGTGCCCAGAGGCGGAATCGAACCACCGACACGAGGATTTTCAGTCCTCTGCTCTACCGACTGAGCTATCTGGGCAAATTTTGGCGACCTGGAAGGGACTCGAACCCTCGACCTCCAGCGTGACAGGCTGGCATTCTAACCAGCTGAACTACCAGGCCGCGTGTGGTGGGCACTACAGGGCTTGAACCTGTGACCCCCTGCTTGTAAGGCAGGTGCTCTCCCAGCTGAGCTAAGCGCCCACGTGATTACACTTCATTTAAGCGACAATAGATAGTATACAAAAATTATTTAGTAAAGTCAACACTAAAAAACCTGTATTTTTAAATTTATATCCTTATTTCTTTTACGTTCTTTATAATACTCACTATTTCTTTATTTTAAACAATTTTCATATTAATTTTTATCTTCAATTACTTCCCTTAACTCTGACTCGGAAAATTGATATTTCATATCGCAAAAATGGCACTGCGCTTCTATTTCATTTTGTTCTTCTAATATATCCATTATTTCCTTTTGTCCAAGACTAATTATATTTCTAAACATACGTTCCCTTGAACAGTTACACTTATAATTACAAGGTGCTTTTTCTCCGATTTTTAAATTTCTTTCAGAAAATATCATATTAAGTATATCTTCTGGAGTTTTCCCCTCTTTCAATAAGCTTGTAACAGAAGGCAAGTTTTTGAGCTTTTCTTCAATAAAACTAATGGTTTCTTCACCAGCACCAGGCATTAACTGAATTATAAATCCTCCTGAATTTTCTATAATTTTATCTGAACTAGCTAAAACACCCAAGGCTACACTAGTAGGAATTTGTTCTGAATAGACATAATAATATGCTATATCTTCAGCAATTTCTCCTGATATCAAATCTACATATCCTATATAGGGTTCTTTTAGCCCTAAGTCCTTAATCACATTTAAATAACCTTTACCGATAGCTTCTGCCACATCAAATTTTCCTTTGCTGTTTAAAGGCAGGTCCACCAATGGATTATGCACATATCCCCTTACATTTCCTTCAAAATCAGAAACTGCAACAATTCCTCCTAAGGGTCCGTCCCCTTTGATTTGTATTGTCTGTGTATTATTAGGGCTTTTTAAAAAGACAGACATTAAAACTGAAGCTGTAAGAGTTCGCCCTAGTGCAACAGATGCCAGTGGAGACAGATTATGAACTTCTTGAGCATGTTTTACTAAATTAGTAGTCACTGCTGCAACGGCTCTTACTTTCCCTTCTTCTGCTGTAACCCTTACAATATAATCTTCCATCTATTTTATCCCACCTTCTAAACTATTTTGTGTAATAACTATTAATAAAATCCCCTGATTTTTTGTATATTTGAAAAAAAGACATTTGAAAACCCCGGCATTTTCATACCGGGGCACTTTCGGCTATCTTTTAAAATCAAATGAAAAAGTCAAATTAGCACTTGCTCACATTTGAAGCCTGAGGGCCTTTAGCGCCTTCCACCACTTCAAATTGAACTTCAGCACCTTCTTCTAATGTTTTGTAGCCATCCATGTTTATTGCTGAAAAATGTACGAAAACATCGTTTCCTTCTTCTCTCTCAATAAATCCAAATCCTTTTTCAGCATTAAACCATTTTACTTTACCTTTTTCCATCCTGCACTCCTCCTGAACTTGATACTTTAACTTAGCTTGCATTTTCCATGCTCTTACTAAATCTATAACATTGTATCATATTTTTGCATTGCTTGTCAATCGGATTTTTTGCTTACACCCATGTCTATTGCTGTAATATATCTTTTTAATAAATTTATTTAATATTTATTTTTGATAATTTTATTTTTCCTTGTCCTTTAAAATCTATACATTTAAAATGTAAATGTCATTTTTTATTTAATTCCTTCTTTTTTGCATACAAAAAAGACTCTTTGAGCATTTGAAGGCGCTTTAGATAGCTTTAGGTCATCATAAATATTTAAAAGTTTTAAACCACTTTCATTTATCATCTTTTTTAAATCATCTATCTCATAACATCTTTCTAAATGAACTTCATCCATTCTTTTATACATATCATTTTCTTTTGCAAATATAGTAAGGTCAAATTCGCATATATTTGTTTTACTGTCAAAGGAATTTTGCCATATATAAGTTATTTCATCTGATACATCATAAAACACATTGTTTTTTAATATGTTTTTAAACTTATAGGGTGTATTTATATCAAAAACAAACAACCCTTCAAAATTTAAATAATTATGTACATTTTTTAATAATCTTTTAATATCTTTTTTATATAAAATATAATTTAAACTGTCCATAAGTAATACAATAGCATCTACAGTACCATAGAGCTCAAAATTTGCCATGTCCTGATTTAAATATAAAATATTTTCTAAATCAATAGACTTTTCCCTTGCACAGTTTAACATATCAATAGATATATCTATTCCAATCATATCATAGCCTCTTTTAGCCATTTCAATGGTAAAACTCCCTGTACCACATGCTAAGTCAAGAAGCAAAGAAGGATTTTGACCATATTTCTTAAAAATACTTTCAATAAAATCCGCCCATTTCTTATAGTCCACATCATACATCAATTTATCATATACATATGCAAAATCAGAATAAGGAATGTTATCTGCCATTTATACCTCCTTGAAAATCCACTATTTCTCTTGCTGACTTTTTATAGTATAACATAAACTTTTAATAAACCTCAAGAAATGATGTAAATCTAGATTATAATAGCTTATCAAATAAAAAAACTCTACTTTGTAGAAAGCAGAGTCTTAAGAATAAACACTACAACGCCTTTTGCTTTTTTTCAGCCTGCATTAATTTTTTTCTCTTTGTAATTAGTCCCCCAATTCTTCCCGTTTCCTTTGCAGTTAGGCTCTTCCAACCCTCTTTTTTTACTTTTTCAAATAACCCTAGTTCTGCAACCACTTCGTATTTTATTTTTTCATCTATGTTTTCCAATGTATACCACCTCCATAAAGTATTATTTACAATTCTGGCTAAATATATGTATGTCTATATGTTATTTCTTATATAAATTTATATTAAAATGATATAACTGTTATTTGAGATACTTTATTAACATGGTATTTCCTTGTTAAATGGTAATTGCAAAAAAACACAGACATTCTTTAGATAAGAAAAGTTTTCTACAGATACTTTTGCATTGTATTATAAAAATCAATGCAAAAATATCTGTTTTAACAAAATGAAAAGTATATTCCAATAAATTATAACTGACCTTTTATTACTTTAATAGCTTCTTGAAGCTGTTTATCTTCTTCTTTTGGTAACTGGGAAACAGGAAGAAATCTGCTTTCCTCATCTAGTTCAACTTCTATATGAGGTTCAATGCCTTTTTTGTGAATATTTATTCCTAAAGGTGTAAAATAAGTGGCAGTGGTTAACTTTAGACCTGCGCCATCATCAAGCTGTATTACATTTTGAACTAATCCTTTACCAAATGTTTTTTGGCCTATAAGGGTTCCTTTTTTATGGTCCTTGATAGCTCCTGCCAAAATTTCTGACGCACTTGCACTGTATTCATTAATCAAAATTGCAATAGGTTTATCAAGTTGTGTTTTATCTGAGGTTCTTTCTGTTCTGTTTCCTGCTCTATCCTCTATATAAACAATAAGCCCTTCGGGTACTAGACGGTTTGCAATTGCTACAACCTCGTCAAAATCTCCTCCCGGATTATCTCTAACATCTATAATTAATCCTTCCATTCCTTTATCTATAAGCTGATTTAGATGCATTCCAAAATAATGTGCACATTCACTGTCAAACATTGATATTCTAATATATCCTATATTGTTTTCTAACATCTCACTTGTTACATTCACTATTTTTATTGTCTTTCTCATTATTTCGAAATCAATATACTTCTCCTCTGATGGTCTATACACAGTAATTTCAACCGTTGTATTTTCCTCACCTTTTATCATACTTACAATCATATCCGAATCTCTTATGGTAGTAACATCTTCACCATCAACTTTTACTATTTTATCTCCCATTTTCATTCCCGCTTCTATGGCTGGTGAATCCTCAAAGGGCTCAACCACTGTTAAAATACCATCCTCCGGCATATTAACAGTAACTCCAATTCCAACATAACTTCCTCTAGACCTTTCCATAAAAAGCTCCATCTGTTCTTTTGTAAAATAGACAGTATAAGGATCTTGTAATGAATTTGCCATTCCAGCAATAGAACCTTCTAACAAAACATTTTCATCAACCTCTTCATAAAAATATTTTCTTAAAATATTATATACTTCTCTGTATTTCTTTACATTTACAAAATCCACTTTGTTTTTATCAAAAACCATACCATATGAGGGGTCAAAATTTTGTACTCCTCTATCAGTAATATCATCTAGATCGTCAGCAGGAACAACAATAATATATGGGTTGTTTTTGTACCATATTAAAAAACCACAAGTTGTAACTATAACTGAAGTAATAACAGCAATTATTATAGAAAGCACCTTACTTCCAGAACTATTATTCAAAATCCCACACTCCCCCTATTGTTTTCATTATGTTTTTCTTCATGTCTTTCCCTTCTTTTCGTTATTTTCTCATTATATCATATGCTTATTTGCCCTATAATATAGCAAAACCCGGAAAAACCCGGATTTTATTTTTGCTTATCCTGAAACATAAGATATAGGGTTAACAGGAGTACCATTTTCTCTTACTTCAAAGTGTAAATGGGGACCGGTAGATAACCCAGTACTTCCTATTTTTGCTATTGTATCCCCTGCTTTTACTGAAGCACCACTGCTAACAAGAAGTTGACTGCAGTGGGCATAGAGTGTTGTAATTCCGCCGCCATGGTCTATAACAACTGTATATCCGTATCCACCTTGCCACCCTGACATTATTACCACTCCATCATTGGCTGCAATTATAGACTGCCCTGAACTTGCTGAAATATCTATACCTGTATGCATTTTATATACTTTCAAAATAGGATGAAACCTGTTTCCAAAAGGAGATGATATGTAAGTTGAACTAGGTACCGGCCATCTCATGACTCCACCAGTGTAGTCTGCTGTCCTTTGAAGATTTTTTATCTGGCTCTCCAGTTGCCTGGACTTTTGGATTAATTCATTTTCTTTTCTTTCTAAACTACTAAGTTTAGAACTAATACTTCTTATCTGAACTTCCAACGCTTGAGTTGTAGCCTTTATATCATTTAAATTGCTCAGTGCACTAGAAGCTTTATTTTCAAAATCCCTTTGTTCCTCTGCAACAAGCTGCCTTTTATATTCTACCTCTTTCTTAGCTTCTTCTATTCCTTCTATAAGCTCTTTGTCCTTTTTGCTTATAGCTGAAATAAGCTGAATTCTTCTAAAGAAATCAGGTAAACTTTTTGATTCAGCTATAATATCAAGATATGATGTACTAGAATTTTGATACATAACATTAAGCCTTAATTTAAATTGTTCTAGCTGTTTTTCATAATTTTCTTCACTTTCAAGTATGGCATTATCTAATTCTTCTAAAATTCTATTTAGTTCATCCACTTTCTGTAGAAGCTCATTGTATTCCTTTTCTGCCTTATCTTGTTGACTTTCCATGTATTCCTTTTCACTTTTTACTGAATTTAACTTCTTTTCTTCATTTCGCTTTTGAGAAGACACCTGATTAATTTCGCTGTCAACACTACTCTTTTGACTTTGTGTGCTTGTTAGTGTATCAGAATATATTGGAATTATAACCATAAACATCATTAATACTAATACACTAAGTTGTACTACCTTTTTCACTAATTTCTACCTCCCAAAAAGATTGGATTTTAATGACTCAAAGTACTTACACCCTCAAACACGTAAGTGTTTACGTATTGAAACCATACTTCCTAAAGCTCCTACAACTACACCTATCAATAACATATTTATAATAAGAGTAAAATAAAGTTCACTTTTATCAATAATCTCTAACCCATAAATTTTTAAATACGTATTTAAATTAACTATATTAAATACTCTAGAATAGATAAAGTTTACTAGGCCAAAACTCATAACTGCTCCTATCAAACCTATAATAACACCTTCTACAATAAATGGCAAGCGTATAAACCAATCTGTTGCCCCAATATATTTCATTATATTTATTTCTTTTTTTCTTGCAAATACAGCTAATTTAATGGTGTTAGATATAATTACAACAGACACTGCAACCAATAAAAAAAGTACAAAACTGCTTCCAACTTTAACCCAGTATCTTAATTTGCTCATAAAATCTATTGCCCTTTGAGAATATTTCACATTATCCACTCCAGGGAAAACTGACAACTTTTTTTCTACTTCTTTTGCATCTTCAGAATTAACCAGGTTTAGTGTAAATGAAACAGATAAAAAATCATTGCCTAGCCCTTCAATTACAGATTTATTATTCCCTAATATCTCCTCCATCTCTTTGTATGCTTCTTCCCTTGAAACCATGGTATATTCTTTTATCCTGTCATCTGACATAATAAGCCATTCAATTGATGCAATTTGAGAATCGTCAAGCTTTGCATCGCAAAATACTTCCATCTCTGGTTTTTCGCCTTGCCGCTCAATATTGTGGTTTATATTTGCTATTGTTACAAAAAATCCTCCAAGTACAATTAGGGAAGCTGTTACCACAGTTATAGAAGCAAAAGACATTAATATATTTTTGTATATGTTGATAATTCCCTCTTTAAATATATATTTGCCTGTTCTCAGCTTCATTTTCATATTGTCCTTTCTCTTGATCCCTTATAATTTCACCTTTTCCAATGGCGATTACTCTCTTTTGCATAGAGTCCACTATTCCCTTTTCGTGTGTAGCCACAATAACAGTAGTTCCTCTATGATTAATTTCCTCTATCAGCTTCATTATTTCCCATGAGGTCTCAGGGTCTAAATTTCCCGTTGGCTCATCGGCAATCAACAAAGCGGGCCTATTTACCAAAGCCCTGGCCAAAGCTACCCTTTGCTGTTCTCCTCCTGAAAGCTCATCAGGATATGCATCAGCTTTTTTGCTAAGTCCAACCAGCCCTAAGGCCATTGGAACCTGCCTTCTCATTTCCTTTGGCAATGCCTCTGTAATGTGCATGGCAAATTCAACATTTTCATAAACAGTTTTTTTAGGAAGTAATCTAAAGTCTTGAAAGACCACACCAAGGCTTCTTCGTAAATAAGGTATTTCCTTTGGCTTTAAAGTAGAAACATTAAAACCATTGACATATACCTCTCCTTCTGTGATATCTTCTTCTTTTAATATAAGTTTTAGCAAAGTAGACTTGCCCGAACCACTAGGTCCAACAATAAAAACAAACTCTCCTTTATTAATATGAAGATCTATTTTATTAAGTGCTAATGTTCCACTGGCATACTTTTTTGATACTGATTTAAACTCTATCACTTTAGCCTCCTAAAATTTATCTCTTTTTGTATGGGCTATTAAATGCTCTTTTTAAGCTTTATTTTATATTAAAATTTATTCAACAGCAATGAAGTTTTTGACATTAGATGTTCAAATTGCTATCAAGGTATTTTTTTACCATAACTGCAACTTTAAAAATAATTGCATCATCAAACATTTTTATATCTAGCCCAGTAGTTTTTTGAATTTTTTCAAGCCTATAAACTAAAGTGTTCCTGTGAATGTATAACTGTCTTGATGTCTCACTAATATTTAGATTGTTTTCAAAAAATTTTTGAATTGTATCCATAGTCTCCTTATCTAGTGCTTCAAAGCCTCCCTTTTGGAATACCTCCTCTAAAAACAATTTACAAAGGGTTGTAGGCAATTGATATATAAGTCTTCCAATACCTAATCTATTGTAGTTTATCACTGATTTTTCACTTTCAAATATTTCGCCTATTTGAAGTGCCATTTGAGCCTCTTTAAAAGATTTTGCTAAATCCTTTATGCTGTCTACTATTGTCCCGATTCCAATTTTCGCCTTTATCATTGCTTCAGTGGAAAGTGTATCCACTATTGTAATGGCAATGTTTTCTACCTCATCAAGCTCAGTTTTTTCTTCTAATTCTAGTTCTTTAATTAGCACTGTATTTTCATCATCAAGAATTATCACAAAGTCTTTATTTTTATTTGGAAATAACCCTTCAACTATTTCATAGGGGTATATATCTTTTACTTTTAAGGTCTTTATAAGCATTGCAACACGACGAACATTATTAGCAAGTTTAAGTTTCTTTGCCTTTACTGTAATGTCCCCTAACAAAATATTATCGGTAATTATATTTTTAATAAAATTTGTCTTATCATATTTATCTTCATAATATATTTTAAAATTTACAACATTCATAGAAATAAGAGATAGAAATTTAGCATTATTTTCATTTATAGAATTAATATATGCAATAAACTCCAACTTGTTTTTTATATAAATCTTTTGAAAAGATTGATTTTCAAAAACATTATAAGTTTTTTCAGATTCTAATATCTTTGATATAGATGGATTTTTCATTCCTACTTTCTTTTCATTTGAACAAGCAACAATGGTACCTGAATCGTCCATAATTCCAAATTCATCATCAATAATGTATTTAATTTGATTTGCAATGTTTTGACAAAACTTAATTTGCAATTCTTATCCCCCTCAAATACCTTTCATCAAAAATTTAATTTCATATAAATATATTATATACTTAATAAAATCAAAAGGGAAAGTCTTTTTTAACTTTCCCTTTTGGTATTTTTAGGCTTTTATTTTATTAGTTCATTATTGTTCTTTCAGTTTCCTTATCAAATAAGTGAATTTTATTTGCATCAAAAGCAATTTTAATTAAATCCCCAACTTTAGCTTTAGTTCTTGGATTTACTCTAGCAATAAAGTCAATGTCATCTATAACCACATATAGCAAAGTCTCAGAACCAAGCATTTCTACAACTTCTACCCTTGCAGTTACTACACTGTCAGACATTGATTCTAAATATACTGCCTCATCATGAAGGTTTTCAGGTCTTATACCCATAACAACTTCTTTTCCGATATATTCACTAGATAATAATTTTTTCGCTTTACCTTCTGGCAGTTTTACAGAGTTTTTACCAAATCTTAAAAGAACTCCTTCTCCACCTTTTTCTAACTTTTCACCAGATGTCTTTTCAACTTTTACATCTATAAAGTTCATTTGTGGACTTCCTATAAATCCAGCAACGAACATGTTTTGTGGACGCTCATAAAGATTTGCAGGAGTATCAACTTGTTGTATGTATCCATCTTTCATAACAACGATTCTTGTTCCCATTGTCAAAGCTTCTGTTTGGTCATGAGTAACATAAATAATAGTAGTTTGAAGTTTATTATGTAATTTACTTATTTCAGTTCTCATCTGAACTCTTAGCTTCGCATCAAGGTTGGATAAAGGCTCATCCATCAAGAATACTTTAGGTTCACGTACTATTGCACGTCCAAGTGCAACCCTCTGTCTCTGACCACCTGATAACGCTTTAGGTTTTCTTTCAAGAAGATGCTCAATATCAAGTATTTTAGCAGCTTCTAAAACTCTTCTCTTGATTTCATCTTTAGGCATTTTTCTAAGTTTTAGACCAAATGCCATGTTATCAAATACAGTCATATGAGGATACAAAGCGTAGTTTTGGAAAACCATCGCTATGTCTCTATCCTTAGGAGCAACGTCATTTACCAATTTGTCTCCTATGTACAATTCTCCCTCAGTTATTTCTTCAAGTCCTGCAACCATTCTAAGTGTTGTAGTTTTACCACATCCAGAAGGTCCAACTAATATGATAAATTCCTTGTCTTCGATATCCAAATTAAAATCGTTAACAGCTGTAACTCCACCCGGGTACCTTTTGAATATGTTTTTTAGTTTAACACTTGCCATTTTTTCCCCTCCTAATTTGTTTGAACAGTATTTACTATTAATATAACATGTGAACTTATACTCTGCTAGTATACTTTTTAACAAAAAATCTTTTTCTATTTAGTAACTTTGCATAAATCAAAAAAGGTGTTGAATTTTTATACACGAATATGTATAATTATAAAATAGTATAATGCAGATAATAAATTGAAAGTTACTTAAAATAAGATAACATAAAATTATATTTTAAGCTTGGAGGTAATGAAATGTTAAATGTCGGTATAATAGGAGCTACAGGTTATGTGGGAATAGAAATAGTCAGGCTTTTACAAAATCACCCTGAGATTAATATAAGCAGCGTGGTTTCACATAGTTTTGCGGGACAAAAAATATCTGATGTATATCCAAATCTAAAGAATATATTTGATATGGAATGTGAAAGTCTTGACATAGATAAGATTTCTGATAAAGCAGATATTTTTATAACTGCTCTGCCCCACGGAGTTTCAAAAGAAGTTATTCCAAAACTTATAGAAAGAAACAAACGTGTTATAGACCACAGTGGAGATTTTCGCTATAAATCAGTTGAGGTTTATGAGAAATGGTATAACATAAAACACGGTATGCCTCATTTACTTGATATGTCTGTTTATGGACTTCCTGAACTATATAGGGACAAGATTAAAGATGCTAAAATAGTTGCTAACCCTGGATGCTATCCAACTTGTTCTATTTTAGGTATTGCACCACTATTAAAAAACAAACTTGTAAAAACAAAAGGTATAATTATAGATGCAGCTTCTGGAATTACAGGAGCAGGAAGAAATACCAATTTACCTTTTCAATTTTGTGAAAGCACTGAAAATTTTAAAGCTTATAAAGTCTCAAATCACAGACATACATCTGAAATTGAACAGGAGTTATCATTTTTAGCTAATGAGGATATGATGATTTCTTTTACCCCTCACCTTATACCTATGAAAAGAGGAATGCTTTGTACAATTTATGCAGATTTGGCATGTAATAAATCTGCAAAAGAAATTATTGATATTTATAAAGAACATTATAAGAATGAATTTTTTGTACGGGTGATGGATGAAGGCAGACTACCTGAAACTAAGTATGTTGCAGGTTCAAATTATTTAGATATAGGGATTGTAGTAGATGAACGACTAGGCAGAGTAATTGTACTGTCAACTTTGGATAATTTAGGAAAAGGTGCGTCAAGCCAGGCAGTACAGGATTTAAATATTATGTTTGGGCTGCCTGAACATCTAGGACTTACTACTTCAGCCCTTTATTTATAAAACGATGTGTTTGGAGGTATTAAATTGAACTTATCTATGGAAGCAATAATAAAAAAGGCAGAGATATTAATTGAAGCGCTGCCATATATCCAAAAACTATTTGGAAAAACAGTGGTTATAAAATATGGTGGAAATGCAATGATAAATGAAAATTTAAAAAATTCTGTTATCGAAGATATTACTCTGCTTAAATATATAGGAATGAATCCTGTTGTTGTCCACGGTGGTGGACCTGATATAACCAGTGCCCTTAATAAATTTAATATCGAAAGTAAATTTGTTGAAGGCCTCAGGGTAACTGACAAAGAAACAATGGAAACCGCCCAAATGGTTTTGATTGGTAAAACCAATAAGGAAATTGTGTCTTTGCTTAATCAAAAAGGTGGAAAGGCAATTGGTCTAAGCGGTATAGATGGCAAACTCATACAGTGTGAAAAACACAAAACTTCTGTAAATGGTGAGAAAGTAGATTTAGGTTATGTGGGAAAAGTGACAAAAATAGATTCTAAAGTAATAGAATTTATTGCAAAAGATGAATATATACCAGTTGTTGCCCCCATAGGCGTAGGAAAAAATGGTGAAAGCTACAATATAAATGCTGACACCGTAGCCGGCGAAATAGCCGCTGCCCTAAAAGCTGAAAAGCTAATGCTTTTAACTGATGTAGAAGGTGTAAAAACAAAAGATAACAAAATAATTCCTGCACTTACAATGAGTGAAGCCTATGACATGATTGAAAAAAAAGTAATTAATGGAGGTATGATTCCAAAAGTTTTAGGATGTATTGAGGCCCTTGAAAAAGGAGTTGGCAGAACACATATTATTGATGGCCGAATACCTCATTGCCTACTTCTTGAGATTTTTACTAACAAAGGTATCGGAACTATGATTATGAAAGAAAAAATCCTCTATCATAAAAATGAAAAACTATAAAGTAAAAAAATTTTCTTTTAATTAAAGTATTATAAAGAAGGATTTTAATAAAAAAAGAAGAATAGATATAAGGGAAGAATGGTTAAATTTACTTTGTTAGTTACGGGAGGGTTGATTCCTTTGAAAAAAGACATTGTGTCCACAGTACTAAAAGAAGGTATGGTTATAAACACTAAACTTTCTTCTTGCAATGTTTGGGTTCAAAACATCGTATATAAAGTAAAAAAGCGTTCAGTTACTGTTGGTCTATTAACCGAATATCTTCAAAATATTATAATGTTTGGTCAGTCTTTTTCTATCAAATACACCACCGATAATTCAGAATATATATTTGAAGGCGAAATAACAAAAATTGATCCTGACTTCCCTTGTTCAGTTACAATAGATATATTAAATGTAACTGAACTAAACAATCAGCGTATTTTTCCACGGGCGGATGTGTTTTTAGCATCAAATATAAAGCTAGAAGACACCCATAAGGAGTATTTTTCAATAATTCACGATATAAGTCTTGTAGGCGTAGCTTTTTATTGCAAAGATATTTTAGAACCTGATGGAAAACAAATTGAAATTTATATATATCTACCTAATAAACAAACTATATCTGCTAAAGGTAAAATTGCCAGAACAACTTTTAAAAATGATGACATTATTGACTATGGACTTCAGTTTACTGAAATGCATGACGAAAATAACAATAGTCTTTCTAACTTTTTCAGTTATCTTGAAGAAGAAAAAATCAAACTGCAAAATCAGTATATTGCCTCCATAAAAAAACATTTGATATAAGTATAATATTCTTACCTTATTAAACTTATCTTTATTTTTAAAACCGTTTTCTAACATTATATAAACATCTTATTATATTAAGGCCTTTCTTACAATGCCTTTCTTAATTTATTTTCATATGAATTTTATTTAATAGACCTTCAATATTAAATTTCACTATTGAATCTTTATGCATTTTTATGTATAATTATAAGTAAATTTTCTTATTGGAGGTTTTATATATGAATTTAAAGGAAATAATTGATCTTGATAAAAAGTATTTTATGAATACATTTGGCAATAGAACTCCCGTTTGTTTTGATTACGGAAAAGGTATTAACTTATGGGATATTGATGGAAAGAAATATTATGACTTTTTTGCAGGAATAGCAGTAAGCGCTGTAGGTCATTCACATCCTAAGCTTGTTAACGCTATAAAAACTCAAGCTAAAAAACTCATTCACTGTTCAAATCTTTACTATGTAGAATCTCAAGCTAAACTTGCAAAATTATTGGTTAAAAACTCCTGTGCCGATAAAATATTTTTTGCTAATAGTGGTGCAGAAGCAAATGAAGGTGCTATAAAACTTGCAAGAATATATTTTAAGAAAAAGGGTATGGAAGAGAAATTTGAAATAATTACTTTAGCAAACTCTTTTCACGGCAGAACTCTTGCAACTATAGCTGCAACGGGACAAAATAAATATCAAAAACCCTATTCCCCACTTACACCAAGTTTTTTAAGTGTTCCCATTAACGATCTTGCTGCATTAGAAAATGCAATTAATGACAGCACTTGTGCTGTGATGATTGAACCAATTCAAGGGGAAAGCGGAGTTAATCTAACTACCTCTGAATACTTAAAGGGAGTTAGAAAACTATGTGATGAAAAGGGTATACTATTGATATTTGACGAAGTTCAAAGTGGCTTAGGAAGAACTGGCAAGCTTTTTTCATACCAACACTTTGACGTTGAGCCAGATATATTCACTTTGGCAAAAGCTTTAGGCGGAGGATTTCCAATTGGTGCTCTATGTGCTAAAGAACATGTGGCAAAAGCATTTGAACCTGGAGATCATGGTTCTACCTTTGGAGGAAACCCTCTTGCATGCAGTGCAGCATTAGCTTCTTTGGAAATTATTTTGGAAGAAAATTTAGTTGAGAATTCTGAAAAAATGGGGGATTATTTTATAGAAAAGTTGTCCCAATTAGCTAAAAAATATAATTTTATAAAAGATGTACGTGGAAAAGGTCTTATGATAGCTGTAGAATTTTCAATAGAAAAAGCTGCAGAAATAAAAAATAAATGTTTTGATGAATGTTATCTTCTTGGAAATGTAGGGAATAACATCTTAAGAATACTGCCACCGTTAATTATTTCAAAAGAAGATATTGACAAAATGATAAGCATGTTAGATAATGTTTTATCTAAGTTTTAATTTTTTTAAACAATGGAGGTATACAATATGAAGCATTTAATCAGTCTGCATCATTTAAAAATTGAAGATATAGAAAATATACTTAATTTGGCTGAGAAACTAAAAAAACAGCTTAAAGAAGGAACTCCCCACAAAATTCTCTCTGGGAAAACTCTTGGTATGATATTTACAAAGTCCTCTACTAGAACACGAGTGTCCTTTGAAGTGGGAATGTATCAGTTAGGAGGTTATCCACTGTTTTTAAGTTCTAATGACATACAACTAGGCAGAGGTGAGACTATACACGATACTGCCCAGGTACTGTCTAGATATGTAGATGGCATAATGATACGTACTTTTAAACAAAGTGATGTGGATGGTTTGGCTAAATATGGGAGTATACCTGTTATAAATGGACTTACTGATTTGATGCATCCATGCCAGATTTTAGCTGATCTATTTACCGTATATGAGCACAAAAAAACTTTAAAGGGATTAAAAATGGCATATGTGGGTGACGGTAACAATATAGCCCATTCTCTTCTTCATGGCTGTGCTAAAACAGGTATGGATATATACGTGGCTTCTCCTAAAGGCTATCAATGTGACAATGAAATTGTACAAGAGGCTCTAGAAGATGCAAAAGTATCAGGCTCTAATGTTGTGTTAACTGAAGACCCTGTAGAAGCTGTTACAAATGCAGACGTTGTTTATACTGATACATGGATAAGTATGGGGCAAGAAGAAGAAAAGGAAGAACGGATAAAAATATTTATGCCCTATCAAGTAAATTCTTCTCTTTTTGCAAAAGCTAAGGATGATGCTATTTTCCTTCACTGCCTTCCAGCATATAGAGGATTTGAAGTTACAGAAGATATTATAGATGGGCCTAACTCGGTTGTATTTGATGAGGCTGAAAACAGACTGCATGTACAAAAAGCTATTATGGCTCTATTAATGGGATAGTAAACTTAAATAGCTGTTATGTTTATGTAAGTAAATGCAAAGGCGGTGTTTTATGAATTATTCTTTTATCATCAGAAAGGCAGTTGAGTCTGACGCAGAAGCTATTCATAACATCTTGAAGGAGGCCTTTAAAGATTATGTCATCCGTGCTAAAATCGATGAAACAGTTGAACTTAAAACTGAAACTATAGAAGATATTAAAAAGGATTTGCAAACTAAAGAGGTTTTTATGGGATTAATTGACAATGTTCCTACAGGCACTATAAGGGTAGCCATTCAAGATGATAATACAGCATATATAAGCAGATTTGGGGTTTTGCCTGAATATCATAATATAGGAGTAGGAAAAGCTCTTATTAAAGTAGTGGATAAATTTCTTATTTCAAATCAGGTAAAAAAAGTATTTCTCCATACTGCATCTACTTATAAGGAATTGGTTACTTTTTATTATAATTTGGGTTTT
>DUVG01000003.1 GCA_012841175.1 Clostridium sp. | reverse complement strand
GATGAAGTTTTTCCAGAGCCTGATGCTATTTTGACAAAAGCAAAGGTGCTTCCAGGAACAGACGGAAGAAAAATGAGCAAAAGCTATAACAATACAATTGCCTTGTCAGACAGTCCTGACGATATCAGGCGAAAAGTCAAAACAATGGTTACTGACCCGGCTAGAATAAGAAAAGATGATCCAGGACACCCGGAAGTATGTACTGTCTTTTCATTTCACAAAATTTTTAATGAAAGTGAAGTTTCTGAAATAGAAGAACAGTGCAGGGCTGGTAAAATTGGATGTGTTCAGTGTAAAAAGAAGTTGGCCGATAAAATGATTGAGCATTTAGAACCTATTTATAAAAGAAGGCAAAATATTTTAAAAAATCCTGGCATGATAAAAGAAATAATTCATACAGGAAATGAAAATGCTAAAAAAGTTGCTCAAAAGACAATGGAAGATGTTAGAAAGGCTATGAAAATAGATTATATTAATATTTAATTTTAATATCTATTGGTGGTGTATTTTGTGGAGAATGTTTTATCAAATGCCTGTACAATAAAAATACAGAATTTTGAAGGGCCTTTGGATTTGTTATTTCATCTTATCGAAAAAAACAAAATAGATATATATGATATTCCTATAGATGAAATAACTGATCAATATATGGACTATCTTTTTGCAATGCAGGAATTGGATTTAGAAATTGCCAGTGAGTTTTTAGTAATGGCAGCAACATTGCTTCACATAAAATCAAAACTTCTTCTTCCTAATTCAAAAAAAGAAGAGGAAGAAGAGGAGATTGACCCAAGAGAAGAGCTTGTATTAAGACTTGTAGAGTATAAAAGATATAAAAAGTTTTCTGAAATTTTAAAAGAACAGGAAGATGAATACAGGAAAATATTTTATAAATTTCCAGAGGAAATAGACATAAAAGAAGAAGAACAGCCTATAGAACTTTCATACCATGAGCTTACTAGAGTTTATGTTGAGTTAATGGAACGAAATGAAAAAAAGACAAATAAAAATACCAGCAACATGACCAAGATATTACAAAGGGAAAAAGTATCTTTAAAAAGTAAAATACGTGAAGTTGTAAGAACGCTTCTAAACAAAACTTTTTTTAGATTTTCTGATGTATTTTCAAGAAAAACAAAATCAAGGCTTGAAATTGTAACTGGTTTTTTGGCTATATTAGAACTTGCAAAATTAAAAAAATTAACCATTGAACAAAATAAAAATTTCTCTGAAATACTTGTTTATAAACGTGAAGATAGCAACCTTGAAGATATTAATGAGGAAAAAATAGCAGCAGAAAACTAAAAAATACCTATTTTAGTTTAGAAGAATATATTTCGGGGGATTTGTTATTATGGATTTAAAAAAATATGAAAAAATTATAGAAGGACTTCTTTTTGCAGCAGGGGAAAGAGTTTCCATTGAAAAAATTTGTGAAGTTATAGGTACAGATAAAAAGACAGCTAAGCTTATTTTAAATAATATGATTGTAAGTTATAATAACAACCCTTCCCGTGGAATAACCATAAGAGAAATAAATAAAGGTTATCAAATGTGTTCAAAGCCTGAATTATACCAATATATTAAAATACTCTTTGAGCCTCGTCAAAAAAGTGGTTTATCCCAGGCAGCACTTGAAACCCTTGCAATTATAGCATTTAACAGGCCTATTACAAAAGCAAGAATAGAAAAAATAAGAGGCGTTAATTCAGATAGTTCAATTGCAAAGCTTTTGGAAAAAAAATTAATAAGGGAATGTGGAAAGCTTGATGCGCCAGGCAAACCCTTTCTTTATGAAACTACTGAAGAGTTCTTTAGATGCTTTGGTTTTAAATCAGATTCAGATCTTCCCATATTCGAATTTAATGAGATAAAAACAGACATAGATGAAGAAATAAATCCAGATACACAAAGGAATAATGATACAGATATACAAATAAACACAGATTCTGATGTCAAATAAATATAAGAAAAATAAATAAAATTCACTAAAAAAATACACTAAATAAGTGTATTTTTTTAGTTTTAGGGAAAAATAACTAATTGAGGTGATATAATGACCCAATTTATTTTTTTTATTATCATTTTGACTGTCTTAGCAATAATTATACTATTATCTAAAATAAATATTGTAATTGAATATAAAAAAAAATCTAAAGATGATATTTTTGTATTGTCTTTTTTTCTGTACAAAGGCTTAATAAAATACAAATACGAAATTCCAACCATTGATACTAAAAAGAAGGGTATTTTTTATAAATTTAAAAAAGAAACAGGTGATAAAAAAGGTAAAAAATATATAAAGTATGCAAACATTATAGAAAAGATAGAAAGAGCTAGTTTTTTTTATTTAAAAAATAGATGCCTCATAAAAAGAATACAAAACTTTTTAAAATGTAAAATAGTATTAAAAAATTTAAACTTTAATATGAATTTTGGAACGGGAAATGCTTGTCAAACATCTATATTAACAGGTATTTTGTGGACTTTTTGTGGCGTAATTATTTCCTTTTTACATCAGTTTATTAAAATAGAAAAAAAACAGATGGTTATAAAACCAAATTATAAGGAAAAAAGCATTAATTTAGATTTATACTGTATATTTAATGTTAGAATTGTCTATATTATTGTTATAGGATTTATGATATTAACACATTTTACAAAAGATAAGTTTCCTTTATTTAAGACTGAAAGATG
>DUVG01000094.1 GCA_012841175.1 Clostridium sp. | reverse complement strand
GGCCTTTACGGAATAATATATTGTTTATATTACTCCACTGACAACTAAATGTTCCTCCATCCTTTAGAACCATAGAACCTGAACCTGAGTCTACCCAAAATTCAAAGTCATATCCTCCGTGAGTACCAATTTCACTTGATGTCACAGTACGTGCTTGTACATTTGGTGTAATTAGAACTGTAATGCACATCATGAGCACCAAAATTATCGTCGCTTTTTTTTTCATAGCGAACTCCCCTCTCTTTATTTTTAATAAATTAATTATTAACATGTTAGTGAGATGTACTTATAGAATGGTAATCACTAGATAATGAGCTTTGACTTTTTAACTTGAAATAATCTCCTTGCTAACTTTGCGACATTATTATTCTCTCTTATTCCCTACATAGTATTTTATAATTTTCTCTAATTCCCTACATTGTATATTAGAATTTATACACCTCTTAATATATTTTATTCCTTTCTTACATAAAATCCTATGATTTATATTGAAGAAAAGTTGACTTTTTTTCCTACGTTTTATATTTTTGATTTATATTCCGAATTTGAAAACGACCTTTGTATAAGTAAATATACTAACTTTTAAAAAGTTTAAAAAACATTCTATCCTTTATGTTTTAAGGTATTAAAATAAAACAAATTTCCAAAGTTAATAAATCTAAAAAAGTTTAATACAGCTAAACTCGTTTAGCTGTGGCTAAACGAGTTCGCTATAAAAGCTTTGCAACCATTAAAATTAGAAGAACTATACTTCCTAGCATCACAATGTTTACTATGGTATTTGCAAACATCCTAAGCCTAAAAAAACTTGGCTTTAAATTCAGCTCAACGGCTAAGTCATTTAATTTCCTTTTCCCATAAACACAATTTTTTATAACCTCTTCTGCTTCCTTTATAATATATTGGTTTTTCTTATACTGACTTTCGTTATACTGGCTTTTACTGTTTTTCTCTTCTTTTTTAGGATTTCCCTTTAGAATCAAAATAGCTTCTTCAATTAAATTTGAAGGTATATTTTTTACAATTATAATTTTCTTAGTCTCATCATACACCATAGAGTTCCTCCGAAATATATATTCAAAACTAGTTTGTTTCGGAATTGTGAAAATTATACATGTGGTATGTAATTTATTTAACTTACTCTATTCCATATTTTCGCCACCATGACAGTCATATCATCTAAAGGCCTCTTACCACAGTTAGAAAGGGCTTTATTTAATATAGAATCGGCAATTCCCTGAGGATTAATGGTTTTAATATTATCAATATAATTTACCAATGCCTGTTCTCCCTCTTCTTCTTTTAGAAATGAGTCAATTACCCCATCTGACATCATTATAATGAAATCCCCATTCTCTACCTTTTTGCAAATAAGCTCTGTTTCAATATTACTAAGTATTCCTGCAGGCAATGAAACAGCTTTTACAACTTCAACCTTTTCTTCTTTTTTTATAAATGTTGGGACAGCTCCTATTTTTACAAATTCAACTTTTCCATCATATAAATCTACAGCAGTAAGGTCAATTGTTGCAAAAGAATCTTCATCAGATTTTAGCACAAGAATAGAGTTAATGAGTTTTATTGCAGTGTCTTTGTCAAAGCCAGTCTCTATAAACTGTTCTAGTAAGCTTATAGCAGCATTACTTTGATTGAAAGCTTTTTGACCGGCTCCCATTCCATCGCTTAAAGCTAAAACATATTTTCCATCTCCTGTGTTCATGAAAGTATAATTATCCCCACAAACCTGCCCTTCATATTTTGACATCCTAGCTACTCCTGTAGTAATGCTTAAAACTTCTTCTTCAACCAGTTTCAAATTACATATATTGGTTTTGTGGTTGTAAACACACTCGGTCTTATCTTTAATCATCTTTTTGCCTAAAACTTCAGATGCTTTCTTTTCTATTATATCTATGCATCTGTTTTTTCCCTTGCATTCTTTATGAAAAATATTTACTTCGAGTTTTTCCCATTTGTTTTCATATATTATTACATCCTTTACTTTTATCCCTGCCATATCTAATTCTAATAACAAATCATCTTCAAACTCTCTTTTAAATTTAATGTCTGTATTAATTTCTGATGCAAGACTTGATATAACTTTTGACAGTCCATCTAACTGTTGGGATATAAGTCCTCTGCTTTCTCCTACTTTATTTTTCCAAACCATATCAACCTTAAACAGTTCGTATATATTGTTAATTTGTTTTACAAATTCTACTACATGCTCACATTTTCCAATAAAGTACTCAGGTATATCCTTTTCATCAATCCATCCTTTCTTTTCTAGCGCCTCAACTATTTTAAACATAACCTGATAGGTGTTGTAAAAATTTCTATCCCAACAATACATACACAAACTGCAATTTGTGCAAACTTTTTCAGCAACCCTATCAAATAAAGAGGATATGTCCTGCTTATTAGTAACCATTTTTGTTTGAGATATCTCATTAAAAGTCTTTGATATTTCACTAAAGGCTAGTGCAAAATTATTGAGTTTATTTACCGTAAGCTCTTTAATTCTCTCACTATAGCCAATTTTGTCCTTAACAACTTGAGATTTTCTATCTAAAAATCCAAATGTATTTTCCATTACTTTTTCAGGAATAAGTATAAAAACCGCAGAGACTATAGATATATCCTTTATATGTATAAGAACCTCTGTAGAACCATTTAAATATAAAGTAAGCAAAGCATTTGCCACTATAAACCCAATGCTTGCTCCTATTTTTCCAAGGTTTTTAAACACACCTGCCAAAAGTCCGCAAAAAGCATAAGAACTAATTATAACAGGTGGTACTGCTGGATTAGACATATTTACCACAAGCCCCACTATTACTCCCACAGCTGCACCAACTCCAGGTCCTAGCCTTGTGCTAAATATTAATATTGATAAAATTCCCAATATATTTGTCAATGTAAATCCCATAAAATTAATATCGCTAACACTTGATAATATCAAAGCCGCCAACACTGCTATACTTATTATTTCTTCATTTGAATATGTATTTTTCTTCACACTATGAGATAACAATCTACTACTTCTAAAAATAAATATTAGGGAAAAAACCAATCCTGAATAAAAAATCCCCATTAATAAATCATATAATAAGAACCCTTTTAAATACACCATATACATTTGTGGTATTAGTGCACTTACAAAACCAATAACAGCTATCTTGTAATCTTCTTTTACTTTAATAATTTTTAGCACCTTACTTAAAAACAAAAACATACCCATAAATACAATTGCAGTAAATATCTCCTCTATAGCCCCGCCTGTTATCATTCCAACCAATACAGCCACAGCCATTAAAATTTTGTTAAATGTTTTTGTTGAAGCTGCGGCAAAAAAAGCTATCCCAAAAGGCATAGTTCCTTGAAATAGTGAAACTCTTCCTAAAAGAAAACTTACTAAAATCATTAAGACATTGTTTTTTGAAAAAGTCAGATGTGAAAGGATGTTTCCCCCAATCCCTCCATAAACTCTACCTAAGCTTTCTGATTTTTCATAAGAAAAAATTTGTGGCTTCATCTTTTGTAACCCCCTAATTTATTTTTAAAAATTTATTTTGGTGCCTTTTATGCAAAACTGATTATATACAACTTCACAAAAAATATTTGTCATTTTAAGTTGCACATGTAAAAGATATTTGTGACATGTATCCACAAAACACACCTTGGGGTTACTTTAAACTAACTTAAAGAAACAAGTTCAACTATATAGATATAACTTTGAACATACACATACTTTTCAATAATTATGTAACATTTAGTCAAAAACTTTTTTAATTCAGACAAAAATAAAACCTTCTAGCTACATTCATTTTTAGAATATAGTTAGAAGGATGTTAAGTCTTGTATATAACTTTGGTGAATATTTTCTTAATCACTAGTTATACCTGTAATAATAAAATTGGTGGGCACTACAAGGCTCGAACTTGTGACCCCCTGCTTGTAAGGCAGGTGCTCTCCCAGCTGAGCTAAGCGCCCACACATGTGGTGACCCATAGGGGACTCGAACCCCTGTTACCGCCGTGAAAG
>DUVG01000093.1 GCA_012841175.1 Clostridium sp. | reverse complement strand
TGTCTTGGAGGATATCGGAAACAAATTTGATATTGATTTTTCTATTAGAAGTCGGACTTTAGGTGACATTAAAAAAATTTTAGCCAAAACAAAAAAATGAAAAATACACTACAACTTTTTGTGAAACAAATGAGCCCTAGAACCTTTGAATTTCAATGGTTTCGGGCTCGTTTTAATCCATTTTGCTGCAAAACTCAGGTTATACATCAAAACCAGGAAAAAATAAAGATTATTTTCCCATAAACGAAGTAAATTCAATATTATTTTAAGTATTAAATAAAAAGTCTAAATTTAATTATGGGAATTTCCGATATGTATTTCAGGAAGCAAAATTTATTAAAGATAGAAGGGGAAAAAACGTGGATATAGCTACTTTAATAGGTATAATAATAGGAATAGCGTGTATTTTAGTAACAATAGTTTTAGAAGGTAATGTACTGGTTTACTGGAGTCTTACATCCATTTTTGTTACGGTAGGAGGAGGTATAGCTTCAGTACTTGTTGCTTACCGTATCGGTGAAATTGCCAAGGTTATGAAAGTGGTTGTCAAGGTCTTTAAAGGTAAAGAACTGCAGCCCCAGGATACTATAAAACTTCTTGTGGATCTTTCTTTAAAGGCAAGGAAAGAAGGATTGCTTTCTCTTGAATCAGACCAGGAAAGCATTGAGGACAGCTTTTTAAAACAGTCACTTCAATTGGTTGTTGATGGCGTTGAGCCTGAAGTTATAGTTGAGTCTATGGATTTGGAAATTGAAAACATGCAAATGAGACATAGCAAAGGATCAGGAATTTTCAAAACTTTAGCATCACTGTTCCCTGCATGGGGTATGATAGGAACCCTAATAGGTTTGATAAACCTATTGCAGTCTCTTGATGACCCATCTTCTATTGGACCTGCTATGGCATTGGCGTTGATAACGACTTTCTATGGTAGTGTTCTTGCAAACTTTATCTGTACTCCTATTGCAACTAAATTGGAGCTTAAGAGTAGGGAAGAAATACAGGAAAAAAGAATGATTATAGAGGGAATTTTGTCTATACAATCAGGTGAAAACCCAAGAATATTAGAACACAAATTAAGAACATTTTTATCTCCACAACAAAAAGAGCAGTATGACAAAGAGACAGAACAATCAGATTCCAATAAAAACAGTCAAATAAGAGATGCTGTTACTGAGTGAGGTATAATATGAGCAAAAGAAGATATCAGATGGAAGAAGAAAAAACAGAAGGTGCGCCAGAGTGGATGACCACTTATAGTGACATGGTAACTTTGTTACTGTGCTTTTTTATCCTCCTGTATTCAATGGCTGTTATCGACCAGCAAAAATTTGAACAGGTGTCAGAGTCTTTGAGGAGCGCTTTTTTAAGCAGTGGTGGAGAAATGTTTGATGACAATAGCGGTACTAAAGTAATAGATATAAAGAATGGCTCAGAAGGAGAAGATTTGAGTAAAAGCAACATTGGGGATGATAAAAATTTAGACGAAGAAACTTTAGCTGGTATGATAGAGGCAAAAGAAAAGGAACAAAAAATGGATGAATTTATAGAAGAAGTAAAAGAGTATATTGAAGATATGGATCTAGCTGAACATGTGAAGGTAATTGAGGAAGAAGAACAGGTGATTTTAAGAATAGATTCGGTTATTTTATTTGATCTTGGAAAAGCAGATATAAAAGAATCAGGGAAGAGTACGTTAAGAGAAGTTGGAAAACTTTTAAAAGAGATTGATTCTGAAGTGGTTGTGCAGGGACATACTGACAATTTGCCTATAAACACCACTTTGTTTCCAACTAACTGGGAATTATCTACCAAAAGAGCCACTAATGTTGTTTTGTTTCTTGTAGATGAAAGCAATATGGATCCCCTCAAACTCACAGCTACAGGTAATGGAGAGTTTAGACCAATTGCCCCTAATGATACCCCTGAAAACAGGCAAAAAAATAGAAGAGTTGATATTATTGTGGATAAATAAAAAAGAGTGTAGTATAATGTTAATTGTAAATACCATTAACATTAGAGGGGTTTTAAAAATATGAATCAGAATGATATGTGCAGACCCAAGCATAAAACCAGTATAGGGGGGCAGGCACTTATTGAGGGGCTTATGATGATAGGACCTGAAAACGCTGCAATAGCAATAAGAAAGCCTGACGGAGAAATTATCATTGAAAAACGACCAACACCTAAAAAAAGTGTATTTTCAAAAATTCCAATTGCTAGAGGTGCAGTAGGACTTTTTAAACAAATGGTTTTAGGATTTAAAGCTCTTATGTATTCAGCAGAGTTTGTAGATTTAGAAGATGATACTGGTGAAGAAGATAAAGAAAATCAAAAACCTTCTAAAATAGATAAATTTTTAGAAAAAGTATTTGGGGATAAACTTCAAGATGTATTGATATATTTTTCAGTTATTCTCTCCCTTTTCTTTTCAGTAGGATTATTTATGCTTTTGCCGAATTTTTTGTCAGAGTTGGTTTTGACAAAGCTATTTGAGTTTGAAAAGGGCTCAAAGGTGTTATTTTATAATATTTTTGAGGGATTTATCCGTGTGTTTTTGTTTTTCCTCTATCTCTACTTTGCATCTAAACTTAAGGATATCAAAAGGGTATGGCAGTACCATGGTTCAGAGCATAAGACCATTCACTGTTATGAAAATGGGGAAGAGTTGACAGTTGAGAATATTAAAAAGTATCCTACAGCTCATCCACGATGTGGTACCTCATTTTTGTTCACTGTTATGATAGTAAGTATACTTGTTTTTTCGGCTACAGGAAGGCATGATAATATTTTAATAAACCTTCTTATGCGAATTGTATTTTTGCCACTTGTGGCAGGTATATCTTATGAGATAACAAGATTTGCTGGTAGAAGCGAATCTAAGATAGTAGGTATTGTAAATGCTCCTGGACTGCTATTTCAAAAATTTACTACAAGTGAACCTGACGAGGAGCAGATTGAAGTTGCAATAGAAGCTATGAAAAATGTCCTTGTAGAAGATAGAGAGGCAGATAAGTGGTGAGAAAGGAATTAACATGCTTTTAAAAGATGTTTTGGCACAGGGAGTAAATATTTTAAATTCTTCAGGAAATGAAACCCCAGTATTTGAAGCTGGGGTTATATTGTGTCATGTATTAAAATGCCAGAAGGTATTTTTGTATTCCCACGATGACTATCAATTAAATGAAAGGGAATATAGAGAATATATTGAAGCTGTTTCAAAAAGAACTAATGGTATGCCTCTACAATATATTACCGGGCATCAGGAATTTATGTCATTGGACTTTAAAGTAACATCTGATGTATTAATACCAAGGCAAGATACAGAAATTTTAGTTGAAACGGTATTAGAATATACAAAACCTATTAAAGAAGAAACAATAGATATTTTAGATATAGGAACAGGTTCAGGTTGTATAGCTGTGAGTTTAGCTCGTTATATTAAAAAAAGTAAGGTAGTAGCTATAGATATTTCACAAAAAGCTCTTAATATTGCAAAGTATAATGCAGAAAAAAATAATGTTATAGACAAAATGAATTTTGTATGTGGTGATATTTTTACAGGCCTTGAAAATATACTTAATAAATATAATGAATATAAAAACAATAAAAAAAAGTTTGATGTAATTGTTTCAAATCCTCCATATATACCTTCTGATGAAATTGCTTCTTTAGAAAAACAGGTAAAAGATTTTGAACCCTTAAAGGCATTGAATGGGGGAAATGATGGTTTGGATTTTTATAAATTTATAATAGAAGATGCAGCATGTTTTTTAAAAAAACAAGGAGCGTTAGCTTTAGAGGTTGGAATAAATCAGGCAATAGATGTTTTGAAATTGATGCAAGAGAAGTATCATAATATTAAAATTGTAAAAGACCTTTCAGGTATAGAGCGGGTGGTTATGGGAGAACTCAACTACTAAGACGATAAAAGGAAACAAATATTTTAGAATATAAATTTGACTTGTAGCAAAGTAATAATTATAATTAAAAAAGAGTAATAATTATGATTAAGAAGGGCTAATTTACCATAGCTATAAAATAGTATTACTAATCATTATTAATTATAATGTGGTTCACATTGCAAAACAATTAAAAGCATTCTTTTTTTAAAACTATTTTTAAAGGCAAATGATTTCTCATGGCAATTGTTTTAATTTTTATTATTGAAAATTTAATGGGGTTGTTTATATGTTAATTAAGAGGTTTTTTAAAGGGGGAGTCGCAGTGCCCCATGAGAAAAACACTGCTAATTGTGAGACACTTAAAATGGATGTTCCAAAAAAAGTTATAATTCCAATGTTACAACATATAGGAGCTCCCTGTAAACCATGTGTTGTAAAGGGAGATA